>CBFCXS010000014.1:0-9645 GCA_965602085.1 Candidatus Woesearchaeota archaeon | reverse complement strand
ATCATCCTCATTAGTAAATCATTTATTTTTTCTTTTCTGTAACCTAATACACCACCCATTGAGAATGGATGTTTGATTCCTTTTCTTTCAAATCCACCTTCAGGTGGTCTAAGTTTGAAGAATAATTTTAATCCAGGAACATCTTTTAATTCTTTTTTGAATGTGATAAATTCTTTTGTGAAAGTTGGGATATCCATTTTTACTTTTTGTTTTAAATATTCATCTGTTAGTAAAACTTTTTTAGCAAGTTTTGCTCTTTTTTGGAATAATTCTAAACAAGTTTTTTCATCAATTTCTCCCCAAGTAACATGATTTTTAACTTTTGAAATCATACCTAAGTAAGGTTGAGCATTTGGAACAAGAATACAATTATGTTTTTTGTAAAGTCTTAACATATTTAGTGTATCCTTTATCTGTTTCTTTATTCCAGTTCTTCCAGATATCCTTATAACAACTACTCTTTTACTTTCCATTTGGTTTTGTTATTTTCTCCTTATGTTTCTTTACTTCTTTTGTTTTTACTTTTGATAATTTTGCTAATGCATAGAAACATGCTTTTAACAAATTTAATTTTGTTTTAGTGTGCCCGAAAGTTTTAGAATAAACATCTTTTATTCCTGCTAATTCTAAAATCTTGGAACATTCTTTTTCTATTTTTAATCCAGTACCTTTTGGTGCTGGTCTTAAAACCATTATTACTGAACCAGATTTTCCTTCTACTTTGAAGGGAATTGTATGTGATTCCCCACAACCACAAGCCCATGCTCCACAACCAAGTTTAATTTTAATTAAATTTAATTTTGCTTGTCTTAGAGACTTTTCTCTTGCTGGCATTGTTTCTTTTGCTTTTCCACGACCGATACCAACAAATCCATCTCTATTACCAACAACTGTAAATGTGGAGAATTTTGGTTTGTTACCTTCTGAAGTTTTCTTTTGTGTTTGTCTCCAAATACTTCTTTTTCCACCACCAAATTTACCTTTTGATTGACCAATTGCTAATAATTCTGATTCTAAACTTGGGATTAGCATATCTACAATTTCTGCTTCTAATATTCTTGTATTTGATTCAAAGATTTCATCCATATCTTTGATTTCTTTTGCTTTTACTTTTCTACCTATAGCAGTTTTTGGCTGCCAAGCAGACGGATCAAATTCTCTTTTAGTTCTTACCCCTCTAGGTGCATCATCTACTTTTTTAGGAACTTCTACTTTTGTTTCTTCTTTATCCGGTAATCTTTTTTTATCTGGCATTTATTTTCTTTTTAACCTCCTCGAATGATTTTATATCAAAATTTTTGATATGCTTTCCTGAAATTCTATCTTCTGATGGAAAAACTTCTTTTGAATGTGGAATTTCTAGAGTTGAATCTACAACACCTTTTAGGAAACTATACATAACTGAACCTTTTACTGGTTTTTTTAATCCAGTATCTAATATTACTTTTTTTATGTTAGTACTCTTTGCTTTTTTACCCATTAATAATCCTAATAAATAAGCTGTTGGAATATTTCTTTTTATATTCCAATTATATTCTTTTTTTAGTTCTTTTGTGTGAGCTGAGGATAAAACTTTGTCCCCTTTTGGAGAATATTCAATTACTTGAGCCCAAATATTATTCAATGATTTTCTAACTGTTAATCTAGGTATACCTGACTTTAAGTAAACTAATCTTTTTTTATAGTCAGTTTTTCCTGATTTTTTTCTTTTGTAAATCATTTTTTAGTTAATTTATGCTCCTCCAAATATAGTTTTATGTGTCTTCTACTTCTGAAGAAATTTCCTGTAACTTTACTGTATAAATTTCTGTATAAATTTGGTGTGATTATTTTTTTCTCTTTTAATAATTTGATAAGTTTTCTTTGAGTTCTAACTTTAATCATCCATCTTTTTTTAGTAGATAATCTTGCTTTTTTTGTTCCTTTTCTTGAACCCGGACCTTTTCTTCTACCTTTACTTTTTTGTTTCTTTAGTTTTCTTGCTCTAAATCTTGAGGTACTATTTGTAGGTTTAGCTCTTATAGTTTTATCAGAGATTAAAGATCTAATATCAGCTTTTGTAATTGCTTCTTTTATTTCAGTTAATTTTTCTTTGTCAAATAAAATTCTAGTTTTACCTACTTTAAGAATCTGTGCTGCAATCCGTCTTTGTGATGTTAATTTCATTTTTGCTCAAGTACTTTTCTTTTTTCCTCCTTTGCCTTTTTTTCTTTTTCTTCAGGAGTTTCTTCTACCTTTTCCTTTGGTTTTTCTTTTGGTTTCTTTTCTTCTTTTGATTTTTTCTTTTCTTTACTTTTTTTCTTATTTTCTTCTAATTTTTCTTTTGATTTTTTAATGAATGCTTCAATATCTTTTACATTTTCAACTTTCAATTTCTTTTCTTTTATTTTTTCTAATAATTGTAATTTTTTCTTTAAACCAACAGTTCCACCTATAATTGCTATATCATTTTCTTTTATTTTTTCTAAATCTTTTAATGAGTTAACTAAAACTGGTTTGAATCCCTTTCTTGTTAATCCTTTTACTTCTTTTGGAGAAGAATAACCTACAGCAGGTTGTTTTCTTTTACCACCAAATTTTCTTCTCATTTTTGAGTGCATTCCTTTTGGTGCTCTCCAACCAGACCTAGATAATCTTTTTCTTTTGTAACCTTCCTGTCTAACAAATTCAGGTTTTTTATCTTTAATCTCCTTCCTTAATTTAATTAGATCAGTCATCTTATTGGTCTCCCTGCCTTTTCCATTATCCAGAGTCCGTCCTGAAATATTCTTTTATCACGATTCTTAATTTTAGTAGCCCTTTCCATATTAGCTGCTGTTTGTCCTGTTGCTTCTTTGTCTATACCTTCTACTAAGATTTCATCTCCACTTACTTTTACTTCAACATTATCTAGGATTTTTGCTTTTCTTGCAACTTTTTCTCCGAAGAAATTCTTTATAATTAATTCTTTGTTTTGTACTTCTACTGTCATAGGGAAGTGACCAGAACAAATTTTTAATGTGTATTTGTAACCTTCTGTAACACCATTAAACATATTATTAATATGCGCTTTGTAGGTATTAACAATTCTTTTTTCATTTTTTGTTGTATATTTTGATGTAAATATAATATTTTTATCTTCTAATTTTACATTAATATTAGGAAGCATAACTTTTCTTTGAAGTTCTCCTTTTTCTCCTTTAACTTTTAATGTATGCACATCTAATTCTACTTGAACCTTTTCTGGTATTTCCAAAGAGTCCTTGAATAATTTTTTAGTAGACATATGCAATTAATCTTCCTCCAATCTTATTTTCTTTTGTTTGTGTGTGAGTCATTAAACCTTTAGGAGTTGAAACAATTATTATTCCCATATCTCTTGCTGGTAAATATCTTTTTTCAAATTTTTCAAATCCTTGTTTTTGAACAGAGAATCTTGGTTTTATTACACCACATTTGTTAATATTACCATTAAGATGAACTTTAATTATTCCTGCTTTTCCATCATCTACAACTTCAAAATCTTTAATGTAATCATTTTCTTTGAATATTTTTAAAACATTTTTTAACATATTTGATGCTATACCAGCTAAACAATCTCTCTTTCCTATCTTTTCAGCATTCCAAATGTTGGATAATGCCATTGCTAATGTGTCATTTAAAGCCATTTTTTTCTCCTAACTATATTTTTTGAATCCTAATTTTGTTGCATGATCTCTAAAGCATTGTCTACAAAGATGCAAACCATATTTGCTAATGTGTGCTCCTGTTCTTCCACAGTGCTTGCATTTATGCAATGCTTCTCCTGTAGTTCTCTTTTTTGGAGCATTGTGCTTTTTGTATTTAGCTAATTTTGCTGGTTTGTGCTTCAATTGCTTGAATGCTTTTTTATAATCACTTGTTGTCATTCTTCCTCCTCAAATTTTACATTAAATTTTTCTTCCATAAATTTTATCGCCTCTTCTTTAGTTATTTGGTGTTTGTAGGGCACCTTTCTTTTTTGTGTTTGCCTTTTTTTAATTCTAAATCCTGGTTTTTGCAATGTTATTGCTGCTTCTAAACCAATAATACCAATTGAAATATCATATTCTACACCAGGAATATCAAGATATTCTGGGATTCCAAATGAAATATTTCCAGTTTTATCTACTTTTGAAGGAGGTAATGTATTTTCTTTAGCAACTAATAATCTTTTTAGTAACTCTTCTGCTTTCTTTTTTCTTACAGTAACTTTACAACCAATTTGCAAGCCAGGTCTTACACCCCAAGTTGGTATTCTTTTCTTTGATTTAGTTGGAACTGGTTTAGCTCCTGAAATTGTTTTTAATAATTTCATAGCTTTCTCTAAGTTATCTCCTGGTCCTCCTGTTCCAATGTTCAGGGTAACCTTCTCAATCCTTACTTCTTGCATCTGATTCATTTTCAATTACATACGCATAATCTTTTGATGTTTCAATTTTCTTTTTGTTTGCAGAAATTGTTATTGTATCCTTTGTAATTCCTTTGTGTTTCTTTATTTCTTCAACTTTACCAATTTCTCCAATGTGTTTTCCACCTGTTATGTAGATTAAAGAACCTTTTTCTAATTTCAAATGTTTCTTAATTTTATTATCTGAAATTAAAACAGAATCTCCAACTTTGTATTCATCTTTATCTACTAAAATGTTTTTTCCATCATAAAGATTAATTTGTATTTTCTTTTTCTTTAATTGTTTTTTACCAATAATCTTTGCAATTTTTTCTTTTGCTTCTTCTTTCTTAATTGGTAGAACTTTGAATTTTCCTTTTTTATTTAAAACTAATCTGTAATTTTTATCTTTTATAGAAATCGCATCCATTACTCCTAATGGGAATCTATAATCTTTTCTTACAACATTATCTACTAAAAATGCATTTGTATTTAGTATTGCTTTGATTTCTTTTTTTGTTTTTGTAAGTTTTAGAATATCTTTTAATACAACATTAATAGTAATACCTTCTTTTGTATTATGAGGACCTGGTCTAGGCTTAGCTATAAACTTTATTCCCTTTCTCTTTGTTGGCCATGATTTAGGCATTCCTATTCTTTTAAGATGTCTTTTCATTTTTTGTTCTCTCCAAAGCTTTTTTTCTCATTTTGTCATCTAATTTGAACTCTGTGATTAACAAATTTGATGGGAAAATAGGATAGAATGATTTTGTTCCATCTCTTTTAACTATAGAAGCAACTTCTAAGTAAACTTTCAAATTATTTAAGTCTACTTTTGTTATTTCTCCTTTTTTGTTTTTGAACTGTCCTCTCATAATTTTTACTATATCTCCTTTTCTAATTGGAAAACTTCTTCTATTGTATTTTTTCTGCAACTCTTTTGATAAGTGAGCTGCCATAAACTTTCTCCGAATATGCAAAGGAGCATTGAAAACATATTTTCTTTGCTTCCTTGGTTGCTTACTTGACTTCCATGAACTTGACCAATCGTTTTTCATACTACAATAGAGGCTACTTTTGCAATACCAGGCCACCTCTCTGCTGCCTCTTTAGCAATAGGGCCTTTGAAAATTGTACCTTTTGGATTACCTTTGTCATCTTTTAATACAACTGCTGCATTATCTTCGAACTGTATTCTTGTTCCATCAGGTCTTCTATATTCTTTTTTTTGTCTAACAATAACTGCAAAAACAACTTGTTTTCTCATTTCTTTTTCTCCTTTAATTACAGATGCTAATATTAAATCAGCAACACCTGCTGCAGATCTTTTTCTTTTAACAGTTTTAGCACCTTTAACTGAAACTACTTTTAGTAATTTAGCTCCTGAATTATCACAGGTTGGTACTTTACTCATGTGAGGAAGTGCTTTTGGTATTCTTGCTTTAATTGGTTTCATTTTTTAACAACCTCAATAACTATGAAATTTTTTGTTTTGGAAATTGGTCTACATTCCATAACTTTTACCAGGTCTCCTACTTTTATTTTGATGCATGGAGAATAATGAACATGTAATCTTGTTCTTTTCTTTTCATATCTTTCATATTTTTTTAAATAAGAAACCCTAGGAATTTCTATTTGTGCAGTTTTCATACTGTTTAATTTTGTTACTTTTCCAATTAATGCTCTTCCATGTGTTTTAAATCCAGCATGGACTAAACAATGTTTATCATTACATCCTTCTTTCATTTTTTCAACCTATCCTCTGGTCTACCAACTAAAACTTTTCCATCTACTTGGAATGTTTTGCTTCCAACCTTCAAGTTGAAAACTACTTGGTCTTTCAGTACCTTTTTCATTTTATTTTTTTGTTTGATTGTCATTGTGCTTTTGGTTTCATCTATGATTTTGCCCTTTAGCCCAACTAATGTTGGATTCTTAGCTTTCACTATCTCCGTGTTAAGGCCGATTAGTTCGTGCCTTATTAGGTCTTTTTTGTTCATTTATTCTATTGAATCTGGATCAAATCCAAGCTCTATTAGTGTTTTTTTTACCTTATGTGATTGTTCGCCTTGTAATTCGATTTTACCATCTTTTACAGTGCCACCACAAGCAAATTTGGACTTAAGCTTCTTTGCAAGATCTTTTAAGTTGATGTTTTTGTCGTTGATTCCTTCAATTACTGTTATTAATTTTCCGAATCTTCTTTTGTCAACTTTTACCTTGATCTTTTGTCCTTCTTTTGCTATAGTTTCGCAAACACAAAGTTCTTTAGGTAAACCACACTTTGGACATATTTCAGGCATGCTTTTTTGAAACCTCCTTTACAGTTTTTTCTGGCAAGTTGTGTAACTTTGTTAACAATCTTGCTATAGTCCTCCGAATTTCTTTAACTCTACCAGGATTTTCTGGCAAAGTTTTAGAGGATCTTTGAGCATTTATTTTAATCATTTCTTTTCTTAACTCCTTTAGTTTAGATTCCGCATCTTCTCTTTTGTATAGTTTTAATTCACTTTTCTTTATTATCGACATCTTTCTTCTCCTTTGGTTTTGCTTTTTTCTTTACTATTTTTTTCTTTGGTTTCTTTTTAACTTCTTTTTTTGGTTTTTCTTTTGGTTCTTCTAATTCTTTTTTTGCTTCTTGTTCTGAAATTTCTTCAACTTTTATTCTTGGTATAATTCTATCAGGTAAAATTATATCAGGTGTCATAATGTTAACTTTAATTCCAACAATTCCTGATTTTAAATTAGCAAAAGCTATTACTTTTTTTACTTTATTTTGTGCAATATCTCCTGATTTTTTTAGATAACCTGCTTTAAATCTCCAATTTCTTGCTCTTGCACTTGGTACTTTTCCTGAAAGAACTATTTCTGCCCCTAATGCACCTGCATCTAATATACCCTGCAATGATCTGTAACCAATTGATTTGAATCTTTTTGAACCAAACCTTTCCATAGTCGATATAATTCTATCTGCAACTAAGTTTGCATCTAAATTAGGATTTTCTAATTCTCCAATTTCTATTTGAGGATTTTCCATTTTGAATCTTTTTTTAAGAATTGCAGTTAATCTGTTGATGTTTTCTCCTTTTTTACCAACTACTAAACCAGGTCTAATTGTATATACAATAACTTTTTCTCCCAACGGAGTTCTTCTTATATCTATATGTGAAAAACCTGTTTTTGCAAGTTCTTTTCCTATAAATTCTTTAATTCTAAATTCCTTTACTTTTTGGCTAACAAATTGTCTTTCTATCATTTTTTCTCCTCAACTTTTTTTGGTTCTGGTTTTTTGATTTCTTTTTTAACTTCTGGTTTTTTCTCAACTTTCTTTTCCTTTGGTTTTTCTTTTTTCTTCATTTCAGCTGCAACTATTTTTATGTGAGTTGATTTATTTTGTATTCCTCTAATTCTACCATAATGATATGACCTAGATGCTTGGTTTGAAATTATTTCTTTGATATAAAGATTATCTTTATCAAGTCCTTTGTGTTGTGCATAACCTTCTAAACTGTTTAATAATTTTAAAATTGCTTTAGATGCATTTTGTGGATAGGATCCTGCTGCAATTTTTCCTGGTTTGTGTCCTCTATCTTTGTTATATCTTCTTAATGGAATAGCTACTTTCTTTTCTAAAACTAAATTTAATTGTGTTTTAGCGAATTTAATAGATTTATGTCTAATAAAATTGCTAATTTCAATACAATGCTTTGTTGAAATAGGCAAACCCTTCCCATTAATGTGTACTGTATTATTTTCCATTTTTATTTAACTGCAACTGCAGCACTTGATTTAGTTGCACCTACTCCTGGTGCTGAATGTGCTACTGATCTCCTTGTTTGAGCTAATTCTCCTAAATAGTGCCCTAACATTTCATTAATTATGTTAACTGGAGTAAACTCTTTTCCATTGTGAATATAAATAGTCAAGCCAATCATTTCTGGTATAACTATCATTGTTCTAACATGAGTTTTGATATTTTTCTTGAACTTACCTTGATTTGCTTTCTTAATTTTTTCATATAATTTTTTTTGCTGTTCTGTTAGTCCTCTTTTAATTGACCTTTTTTGTCTTGCTGGTAAAAGTTCTGAGAACTCTTCCAATGACATTTGCTTTAATTCTTCAATTTCTTTTCCTTTGTAAGTAAATTTTTTTAATGGCATTTTATTTCTTCCTTCCTTGTCTTCTAGCTGAAACAGGTCCTACTTTTCTTCCAGGTGGTGCATGAGGTGAACATGATTTAATTTTTGTGTGCTGTCTTCCTCTACCTGAACCAAATGGATGGTCTACAGCATTCATTGCTACCCCAGATGTTCTTGGATAAAGTCTACCTTTTGCTCTCATTGCATGGAATCTTTTTCCTGCTTTAACCCAAGGTTTTTCTACTCTACCGCCACCAGCTGCAATACCAACATTAGCTCTGCAATTTGGTGGTAATGTTTTTTGTTTCTTTGATGGTAATTTTATAACAATTCCTGCTGGTGTTTTTGTAACAATTCTTGCAAATGACCCTGAGGACCTACATAATCTTCCACCATCACCTGGTTTTATTTCTAAGTTATATATTAATGTACCTTCTGGAATGTTTTGTAAAGGCAATGTGCTTCCTAAAATAGGTTTTGATGTGAAACCTGATTGGATTTCATCATTCACTCTAACACTTTCTGGAGCTATAATATAAGTTTTTTCTCCATTTTCATATTTAACTAAAGCCAACGGAGCTGAATGTCCTGGGCAATTTACAATATCTGCTATTTTTCCTTTTACTGTTGAGGTTTTTTCTGTCTCATCATATTTTCTGTGTTTAATTTCTGAAACAGCATTTTTTCTAGCTCTGTAAGTAGTTGTTCCACGTCCTCTTCTTTGTGCTATAATTCTTTTACCCATTTTACATTAAGCCTAATTGTGTAGCTATGTCCATTGCTGGATTATCTTTAGATAATTTAACATAAGCTTTTTTCCTCCCTTTATGAATTAATGTGTTAACTTTCAGTACTTTAACTTTGAAAATTTCTTCTACTGCGGTTTTAATTTCTGGTTTCTTTGCTTTTTTATGAACTACAAAGATTAATTTATTTTCAGTGTCCATTAATCTAACTGCTTTTTCTGTCATTAATGGATTTTTTACAATTTCATATGGATTCATTTTTTAACTCCGATGAATAATTTTTTTTCTTTTAATGTGTTAATTGCATCTTCTGAAAATATTGTTAATCTTCATGGTATAGTTCCAGGTGCTAAAAGTTCTGCATTCAAATTAT
>CBFCXS010000013.1:0-9733 GCA_965602085.1 Candidatus Woesearchaeota archaeon | reverse complement strand
TTATTGTGCCTTGCATACCCTCCACTATCTTACTTTCCTGTCCATCTACATCAACTTTAACAGGCAAATAGCCTTCAGGAATAGTCATGCCCACATCCGAATATCCATAGTAACCCGTAGTTCCAAGATGAACTAGATGAGAGTCAACTTCTGATTCCACAATAGCACATAGGATATTATTAGTAGCATTCAGATTATTATTGACTGTGTATCTCTTGTGATATGAGGATTTCATAGAATAAGGAGCAGCACGTTGTTCAGCTAAATGAACGATTGCTACAGGTTTATATATATACAGCAAAGTTAATAATCTATGATAATTATCCGATACATCAAAATTTTCACATCTTATCTTTTTGCCTGTAATTTCTTCCCATGCTTTGATTCTTTTACTCATAGGTTGAATAGGAGTTAAAGAATCACATTCAAGCTCAACATCTGCTATCCTTCTTGCCATGTTATCAACTATGACAACATCAAATCCTGCTTTAGAAAGTATTAATGCAGTAGGCCATCCAACAAATCCATCTCCCCCTAAAACCAATACCCAATTTTTATCCTTTTCCGTTGTAGTCATTTTGATACTCCCTCAACACATCTTCCTTATTTCCCTTATTTGCTCCCCATAATATCCCCTTTCCATGCCCTTGTGGACTTAAAAATTCAGGTGGAACATCACCAAACGTCATTTTATCTTGCAAATCCAAATAAGCCCTATAGCATGATGTTTGTCCAAATCCCGTAGGTCTCTTATGTGGTGGAACTTTACATAAATGCTCAATCCATCTATTCAAAAATATTCTACTCTTTGAATTTCCATTATACCCTTGAACTGATATCAATGTTGCCCTATTCTCATATTTCACAAATCCTTCTCTTTTGATCTGCTTTTCAATTCTCCATCTTGTAGTAAAATCATGAGCTTTTACTGTCTCTACTATAGGAGTTATATCTCCTTTGACATAAGTATCAATATCAACATGGAGAATAGGCAAACAAAATATTTCAAGTATCTCTGATATTTCCTTTAATCTATCTTCAGCAGCAATCATTAATTTCCAAACTTTATTATCTCTATCAACTTTTTTTGTCTCTACCTGCCTTTTATATTTTAAAAGAGTATTTTTATCTATTTTAGCCTTTTCAGCCATTTCATCATAAGGCAACTCTTTGTTAATCACTAGAACATTATGATATAAATTTAAAAGTTCATTGCTCCTTTTTTCATCCAAGTTTCTTGAAGAAAGTATAATTCTAAAATTCTTACTACTGTTAAATCTACTGAAGGACTTAACAAATAACTTAGCCCATTCGAAATATCCTTCAGTAAAATATGAATGTATAATCATGTCCCAAAATCCCTCTGAATAGGAATATATCATCTACCAAAATCCTTCCTGAATCTCATCAAATTAGCATCCTTTGGCCCTTTATTTGCTCCCCACAAGATGCAATCCCCATTACCAGTAAGGCTATAAGTGTCCGGTGGAATAATGCCCCACCAAAGCTTCTCCTTTAATTCCATATAAGCTTCATAGCAAGTGATTTGTCCAAACCCTCTTGGTCTATATTTTGGTGAAACTCTATCTATATAAAATACCCACCTATCCAAAAACTCTCTGCTTAAATTACTAACTTTGTACCCTTGAATGCAGCAAATAATCACATAAGCTTTCTTTTTGATGTACCCGAATTTTCTAATCTGCTTGTCATATTTAATTATTGATGAAAAATCATTTTCAGCTATAACTTCAATCCAAGGATCAAGTTTTTTTCTTATATAAGAGTCTATATCCAAATTCAGAACAAGTTCATCGTCTAACTGTTCTGAAACAACATCTCTAATCTCCCTAATCCTGTCTTCAGCCGATATCATCAGCTTCCAAACCCAATTATGCTTACTAATTTTTATATGTTCTGTTTCTGATTTAAACCCCATTAGAGTACTTAAAGAAATTCCTGCCTTTTTAGCCATTTCTTTATAGTCTAAATTCTTATTTCTTACTTCTAAATTTTTATATAAACTTTTTAAATGATTTTGTTTTCCTTCAGGTAGGTTTCTTGAGGAAAGAATGACTTTATGTTTTTCTCCATTTGATTTCTTCAATGATTCAACAAACAATAAAGCCCACGGATAATAACCTTCAGTAAAATAACTATGGATGATCATATTACCTTTTCATATATAAACATTCTATTTAATTTTTTAACTACTTCAGGTGTCAATCCAAATGACTCTTTTGCAGCAGTAGTTACCCTTTTTTCTCTGCCCGTTCTAAATTTTTCTAATCTATTTAATAAATAATTTTTTGATCTTATTGCTGAATGACTATCAGCAACATTTGGATGAGCTTCATGATATTCCTTTAATGATTTTTCCACTAAAAATCCAAGAAAATAACCATGCTCACATCTTACAATTAATTCATCTATCACTATGATATTATCTTGAGGTAGGTCTGATTTGATAGTATTTAAAATTGATAGAAGTTCAGCATAACATCCTTTGATATCCCATAATTTCTCTTTTTTAGGAGACTCAACTATTGATCTCCAATACTTCTCTCTATCAACATTTTTGTAATTATATTTTACTTTAGAATATTGTTCTATTTCATCATCTATTTGATCTGACCAATTAGATATTTTTTTATTATCAAATGTATTAAAAAATTTAGGAAAAATATTGCCGTTCCATTTATAAAATTTTTCTAAATAAAATCTCAACCTAACACTAGCAACCTGATTAGTAACTAACACCCTATCCAAGACCAATCTAGTATAATTAAATGTCTTAAGTTGCTCCTTTGTATAATCTCCAATAAGCTCATAAAAATAAAGAGTAAACCCAATACCTCTAAGAACAATGCACACATGACCAGAATGCATACCATCCCTAATTTTAATTTCATTTTGATCTGACTCCCCTATTGCAACCATCCACTTACCAAAAACCTTCCATGCTTCACCTAGTTGCAAGTATTCAGGTAAATCTCTCTTTTTTTTTCCAAACTCATCTTTACCTATCATAGGTAAAGTAATACCACTTCTATTTTTTCTTGTTTCAAAACTCTTTATTGGTATACTACATCTCATTTATCACCTTTCTGAAAGCTATTCTTTCATTTTTAGTAGTTTGTTCCCATGTCCATCCATCCAGTACAGTTTGCCTAGCTTCCTGTCCCATTTTCCATGCTTTTTCTTGATTATTTTTCATCCATTTAAGTCTTTTAGTATATTTATCTACATCTAGCGGTATTAAAAAGCCATTTACTCCTTTTTTTATAAATTCAGGCATATTTCCTATTTCATTTGATATAATCGGCAATCCACAACTAGCTGCTTCCAAAGCTGTATTAGGTGTACCATCCATTGTAGAAGCTACAATATAAACATCAGCACTATTATAGAATTTTCTCATAGCACCTTGACCTAATGCATTTGTATAATTTCTCTCATTGGTAACAAGCTTGACCCCTGCCATTTGACAAGCAGGGATTACATGTGACTTCAATCCCTTTTCAGGATTAGGTTTACCTACAAAAGCAACTGTAAATTGAGGATGAGGTTTTTCTTTAAAGTCTCTTATAGGAAAAAATACTTCACTATCTACTCCCCTTGGAACATAAAAAGTTTTCTTCTTATAGATAGATTTCAAATCTTCAAGAGTTTTTAAATTATTGGCAAATATAGCTTTACATTTATTAGCTTGATCTATAAATTTACTGGTTGCACTAACTATTGTTCCTGCCCCTCTACCTGCTCCACTTCTCACAAATCCCTTTCTAATGGTAGGATATACAGTGACTATAGTTACAACTTTCATACCTCTGTCTAAAGTCCTTTTGACACACTTTTTTAGCAACATAGTATGAAAAAGAAAATAAATAAGATCATAATCAAAATCTGTTTTGCTCTCATTTAACCATTTTTTGAAATCACCGATCATCATAAAATCTTTATCTTTACTCTGTGAACAAAACTCATTTGCATCTTTCGTACTAAATGACCCCATAGTAGATTTTAATTCATAATTATTATACTCTTTGGAGTCCATCAAAGTAAAATTGAATTCATCTGATAAATATTTCTTGATCATTTCAGCACGTTTCCATCCCCCCCAATTTTTAGTATCTGATACAAGTAATATTTTCTTCTTCATGTTATTATCCTTGGTTGATATCCCTGTCTTTTGAGATAATTAAAACATTTACATAATAAGGCCAAATAACCATCAGAATATTTGTGAACAAATACTTTCTTCTCATACCCTTTCGGTTTTTCAATGACATACCTACAAATATTAGGTGGATTTCCACGTACTCTATGAATACAAATCTCATCTACCATCTTGATTCTATTTACAGACACATCTACTAATAACATCATCCCTCCTAAACTTTTAATCTTCTCTTTGGTATACTAAGATTAGTTAGCTCACACATTTCAATAAATACATCCCAATCACTATCAGGCAACCACCTTATATCATATCTTCCCCCTTCCTTATTCACATCCTTAATCTTCTGCTCCATTTCTACAGTCATTCCAAGATCACAATAAAAAACTGTCCTTTCAGACTTTTGGGAAGAAGGGGATTCATTATGATTTTCTATACTATCATGCATACAAAACTCTCTATATAACTCATTCGTTGCCGTATAAATCATTACTTTTTCCATTATATTTGATCCAATTTCCATAAAGCATTAGAAATTCTTTTTTTACATGAATGATGATATTGAACATACTCAAAAGCCCTTTTTCTAACCTTTTCAGTATTCCTATTTTTCCAATAATCCCATAATTCTTTTACTGCTTTTGGGTCTTCATAACTATGAAAAGGAACATATAGATCATCTGGAATATATGACCCCATTCCCTTAAATTTCCTCATTATCATAAATGCCCCTGTACCCAAATACTGGAAAGGTCTTACATCCATATATCCATCTATCTCATATCCCACACATAGGCCCAAAATACACTTTGCAGAAACACTTAATGAAGGAGTTTTACTTCTTAAGTCTTCCCCTGATTGAGTCTTAAATATTTTTATAGTCATTATACTTTGAAGCTTTTCAATAAACTCTGCTCTATTATCAGCCCATCCGGTTCTATGAGCACCCGGACTTCCAGTGAAAATTGGAACTGAAAATGCCAATTTAGAGCTATATTTTCCCCTTTTAGCATATGTCAATGAGGAATAAGGCATATAAAAAACAGGTATTTTGAACACATTAAGACAATTAGTTACCATTGGATAAGTACCCACAAATGCAGCATCAAAAGACCCTCTAAGGTCTCCCATGTACCTATCATGAGTCCTTGCATCTTGGCATGTATGAACTACTTTTACATCTATCCTGTCTTTTATGTTCTTGAAGAATTCAAGGATGGTATTTATTGGATGGATATGAGAATGAAAACTCAAATGAGTGAATATATAATTAGGTTTATATTGTAGAATATCCCGTTTTATGACTTCTAAAGGAGTTGACTTATAATCAATGTCAAGGGTCTCTACATCATTTAACTTCAATCCCTGCCTATGAGTCAAAACAAACCATGAGTAATTAAGATTTGTATTACCTATAATTACAGCTTTCATTTAATTTCCTCAACAGATTTTCTATACTATCAGATTTTAACATTTTTTCTAAAGGTGTCTCTGCTTCAATCATAATAGGTCTAGCAGTACCACACCAATCACATACAGGCATTTCTCCTTTGCTAATTTCAAACTCATGCATACACTTTCTACAATGATAATATGGCATAAACTTCCTATTGATTCTGACAGCAGAAATGCAAAAATTTTTGCTAAAAAAATTTCGACCTTTTACTATTTTTTTTGTTTTTCAAATATATCTCTAAACATTTCTCTGTAATTTTCGGCTTGTTTTTTCCACGTCCACCCCTCTAATATAGTCTTTCTTGCATTCTCCCCCATTCTTATCAATTCACTTCTATTATCTTGAAAATATCTAATCTTGTTTACATACTCTCCAATTTTTCTTGGCACAATAAACCCATTATATCCATCCTTTATTAATTCTGGCATATTACCGATACGATTTGATATAATAGGTCTTCCACATGCTGCTGCTTCTAATGCAGGATTAGGTGTACCGTCTTCAATTGAAGCAACTACAAAAACATCCATTTGATTATATATTGTAGGCATTTCCGTATGTGGTAGTCTATCTTTCCATGTCCTTAAATTTGTGGCACTCTTTGCCTTTGCAGATTGTATAGCAGGAATGATATATTCTCTTTGCCCCTTTACAGGACATTCTTTACCAACATGCCCAACAATTAACTCTCCATCTTTTTTGATAGGTTCAATAGGTCTAAAAAGATCAGCATCTACCCCATTAGGAAGATAATAAGCTTTTTTGAATCCCATCTCATGTAATTCTTTTAAGAGTAATTTACTATTAGCATGAACATGACCTGCAATTTTCATTTTTGGAAAAATCACATTCTTTCGTCTATGAGCAGTTATTCCCGTTACTTTCTTATTCTTCCCAACTCTACTTAAAAAATCAATATAGGAAAACCCAAATGTAAAATAAAGATCATATTTCATTTGATCAATTTTATTAACAGGCACACAACCATTACCTAAAACACATGTAACATCAATATTAAATTCATTTGATAAATATTTTTTAAGGTATTCTGACTTGATCCACCATGCCCATCCTTTCACATCAGAAATAAATAAAATTTTAGGTTTTCGATTAGGGTCTACCTGTACTTTTTTCACTTCTTTTTGATCAAAATAAAATTGCTTCCTTGGAACACCTATATTACTATGAGGTTTTGGTTTTTTACCACCACCAACTCCCCCACCTATAATTCTTGATTCTTTTAGTTTAGGATTCTTCTCAAATATTTCATCGACCCTTTTTTTTATCTGATTTTTTTCATAAATTTTCCTACTACTCTTTTCTTCTTTTTGATTCTTTATTTTCATAATTTCTTTCTTAAGAGAAATAAGTTTTTTTTCAGATAAAAACCCCAATTCTTCTTCTTCTATTTTCAAATATTTTTTAACATCTCTTTTCAATTGCTCTACTTCAATGTTATTCATAGCAACTCCTGATAACTGATGCTGCATAATCAACTGTGAATTCAGGCCAATCTGTTTTTATCCTATCAAATATTTCTTGAATGATTATATCCTTCACCCTACCATACAAAGAAACATAGTAATCCATTTCCTTTAAATCTTTCATGATCAACCCGTTAAACATCCCATGAAAGTATTTATGTTCAAATGGTAATAATGGAAGACAACCCCTATTCATTGCAAGAAAATTAACAGGATTAAAATACCCAATTTCATATGATTTTTTAGTATCAATTGCTGCTGTGAATGCTGCTGAATCGAAAATAGATTGGTTATATTGGAGATTGATTAGATTATTGTTTTTATATTCTTCTAGTTTAAAATCACTTATTTCAAAAGAAGAAAAAGATACTTTTTTATTAGGAAAAAGACGTGCATAATCTTTAAACCATTTTTCAAATTCCTTTACATAATATTCTATATTATGGGATGAGTATGCTAAATCATATTCTCTATCTTCATCATCAATACGAACTTCAAAATTATGTATCCATTCAGGAAGATAATTGAATCCTTTCCTATCAGAATTCAATGCAGGTTCGAATAAATAAACATTGAACTTCTTAACCCAATTTACTTCTTTTTCAGTAAGAGAAAATCCCCTATCAAATATAACAATTGGTATCCCCATTTTTATATACTCCTGTAACAGAGATGCTTGCTTCATCCAAGCATCCCTATATACAGGTACTTTAGGAATCCAATCAATAAAAAGACCATCAATTAAATTTGCAGGATCATATTTATTTAATAAAGTAAAAGGCAAATCCAATTGCTTAAGAAAAATTTGATCATTAATATTTGATAAAATTCCTATCACATCTTACTCCTTTTTTTCCTTTTTAGGGATTATACTTTTCTTTACTGCTTTCTTGGTCTCAATTTTTCTTTCTGATAGCAGAGCATCATAATCCTCTCTACTAACAACCTTTCCTTCTAACTTAGCTGTTTTTAGAACAGCTTCTTGGACTTCAACACTCATAGCATGACAAAGACCTTCAAAAGCTACCTGCTCAACTTTCATGCCCTTGAATCCCTTTACCCTTTTAACTGCAAAATCTGTTAGAGTATCTATAGCTTCTTTGCTTGTATAAGCAATCACACCTGCTATATAATTTTGATCTCTGTTACTTCCTCTAACATCCATTTCATAGTTAATTTTATAAAGTCCAATTCCCTTAACTGTTTTCAAATTGTCTTCCGGTAATCCTTGATCTAATACTTCTCCCATTTTTCTATTCTCCTTTTTTGACGTTATCATCTTCTTCCATATAATCAAATACGGGTTTATATTCAACCCTATTGTGAGACTTGTCTACAATCTCATAATAAGATATTGCTTGACCAACTGTTTTTGTTTCCTTTTGAGCTATAAGGCTTTTACCATACAAAAACCAATCTCCTATATTAAGTTTATCCATGTCCTTTTCTTCTTCAATCTCTTTCATCTTAATGAAATCAAATTTTTTCATTTCTTTCTTCCTCTAATTTTTTTAACTTCAACATCTTCAAGTTCTTCTTGAATAATTTGTTCAGCCTGTTCTGCTTCCTCATTATGAGTTGAGTAGCCCGTATTTTCCAACCATACATCTATCTTGTCCAAGATTTCAGGTACTTTTTCAAGAGCTTTCATTGCATTAATTTTACCCTGCCCTAACCTTTCATCTCCATAAGAATACCATGCTCCATTCTGTTCAACTATTCCTGCTTCAACTGCAAGCTCAAGAACCCCTGCAAATGGCAGAACTCCTTTCTCATAATCAATCATAATAGTTGACTCTTGAAATGGTGGATATCCTCTGTTCTTAACTGTAGTAGCCGTAATTTTATTACCAACTATAGGACTACCTTTAACACTTTCATTTTCAAGTAATGGCTTTTTCTTAAGAGTGACAAGAATACTTGGCAACAATCTCATTGCTTTACCACCACCAATTTGTTCAGGTGCATATTTGTCCCCAGGTTTGCCATAGTAATGCCCCGTTGCAATACCAATAGAGTTTTGACTTATACAAATGTTAAGGTAAAGCTTTAACATTGCCTTAATATCTTTTTGTAGTAGCCCTTGATCTTGTTTAATATCTCCCCCCAAAGCATCTTCATAAGCCTTAAGCCTTTGAAGTCCACCTACTGAATCAAGACCAATCACTAAATTCTGTTCATCTGCTTCTTTAATTTGTGCTAAAATTGGCATAACTTCATCAATCCAAGGAGTATAAATATAAAAGATTTGACTCGTATCTAATCCCCACCTAACACAAAAATCATTATCACATCCACCCTCTGTATCAATAATAACTGATTTATGTCCCTGCTTTTGAGCATTGACCATACAGAGCACCATAAAAGATGATTTCATAGTATGTTCAGGCCCAATAATCCCCATTAAATTTCTTGACTTTATACCACTTCTAGTTGAACCTGAAAGGATTCTATTGAAGTCATAGCATGGAGTCATAACTGAAAATCTCTCTGTAGCTATCTCACTTTCTGACATTACAGAAGCATGAACACCTTTAACATTAGCACTAATATTCTTCTGTAATTTACTAAAAAAATCATCAGTCTTCTTCTTTGCCATTTTCCATCTCCTTT
>CBFCXS010000012.1:0-9845 GCA_965602085.1 Candidatus Woesearchaeota archaeon | reverse complement strand
AAGCAGTTCAAGTGAAAGCAGTTCAAGTGAAAGCAGTTCAAGTGAAAGCAGTTCATCAGTAAGTTGGAGTGTAATGGCTGAAGTATGGGCAGAGAGATTTGAAGCAAATATTGATACTCTAGGTCATAGATGGACACCCTATGATGGAGTTGCTAAAGATGATGGTTATCCTTTGCAATCTCAATGGAATGTTGCTTGGGATGCTTTTGGTTTAACAGATCAAAATTGGCAATACAAAGGTATAGAAGGGGGTGGAACAACTCTAATACATGATGCAGATGATGAAGTTCTTAATTGGTTTGAACCAAAAAATGTCGGTTTGTCTTGGGGTGGTCGGTATTTTAAAATGGCAGTTGCTTCAAGTCCTGAATCAAGGGAAAGATGGACTGCACCTTTAGATTGGACTTATTATGGTTCACCTGTCATATATGTTCATTTTGAAACTTCTATGATTAATGGGTCATGGGGTCTTAATTATAGGCTTGAAACATTTAGAATTGTTGGATTTGGTAATACCATAGCTTATTTTATGCATTTTTATGATACAGATCATAGATATAGAGCACATATTTGGCATGATGGAACAGAAAATATATATACAACTACTCAAACACTTTCGGCTGGAAATACAGGGAAGTCGGCAATTGATTTTAAATGGGATTTAACAGATTTAACATGGGAATGGAAGCTTCAAGGGATATCTGAAAATAGCGGAAGCATAACAAGTGATGCAGTAAATTGGCATGTAAAAACAGTTCAAATGGGTGGATTTGAAGGTGCAGGTTGGGGGGGCAATTATGGAATAGACGAAATCTATGTAAGAGATGATCAATATCATAGTTTTTCAAGTTCAAGTTCATCTAGTACATCAGTATCAAAATCAAGTTCATCAAGTAGCTATGCTTCAGGTGGGGGTACATTTTTCCTTGAAGATTTTGAAGGAACAATACCACCAGATACAGCTTCAATTGATGGTTCGGGGTCAAATTATTGGACTTCACGATATATTGAGGGTTCAGGAAAGCAGGGGGATTGGAATACTGCTCCTTCATTTGTTGATGGTTGGGCTGAAAACCCCGGATATGGGAATTATATTTGTGATGTTTGGTATGCAAGTAATTTAGCACTCTATTTTGAAATTCCATATCCTTATTTAAGGAAATCATATAATGTGTCAGGACTTTGGCCTATAACTTATCTTAGATATCATTTCCTATGGCAAGGGATTGAACCTAATGGATTTGGAGAAGAAGTAAGGGTTTTGGCTCTTTTAGATCAAAATGGTGATAGAATATTAGAAACTTATATAAGATATTCTGCTACAGATTTGTGTATAATGAGACATATTGTTTTTGATTATGATAAAGGGGGTACTTATTTTTCAACAGGTAATTTACCTGTAGATACAATGCATGTTTTTGAATTTGAATGGCATATACCTAAAGAAAAATTTGCAGTAAAATTTGATGGTGATATAAAAGAATCAGGTTCTATTCAACTAGGTTCTTTGGAAATGAAAGTTGCTTCAATAAAATTCGGGCCTTGGCAAAGATCATCAGGGTTTACAACCACTAGAAGTCATTATTTTATTGATATGATTGAAATGTCAGATTCAGGATGGTTAGGTACAGCAAGTGATTGAAGAAAGATTTTACACTATACAAATTATTAAAAGTGTGGTATAGTGTGGTAATGAAAAATATGAATAAAATAAAAATAGTAAAAGAATGTCAAAATCCTGAAGTGTTAGTGGTTACACCCTTGTTACCAGATCATAAGATAAGCAAGATTACCAAAAAAACTTTTAATAGAAATGAAACTCCTATCTATTGGCTATCAAGTGCAGGGAATAACAATATTCCTACTAATGCTTTAGAGGGAATAAAATGGTATAAGAATGAATTTGGTAGATTACCACCATACTATATCATGATTGATAGGGATATAGAATTAGGTAGGGGAATGTTAGACCGTTTATATGAAAAGTTAAGAAAAAATCCTGCTATTGGATATTGCTATGCAACTTTTCAGTTCAAAGGTTATATGAATATAGATTTTCCTGCTATGCCATTTGATATAAATAGATTGGTTCAATGTAATTATATCAGCAGCAATTCATTGTTTAGATCAAATGTGATTGAGCAAGTGGGTCTTGTAACGGATAATAAATACAAAAGGCTGTTGGACTATGCATTTTTATTAAAATGCTTTAAAATGGGATATGTGGGAATCCCTGAACATAATGCATGGTTTATTGCACATTCCACTAAAGACGATATATCAGCAGGGTCTCAAGAAGATTACAAAGAAAAATATATGAGAGTATATGAAGATTTTATTAAACCATTATATTCATAAATAACAATTATTTGGGGGCATTAAAAAAAAGGTTGACAATTTCTTTTTTCAATGATATGATGTGACTTGAAAATGGAATTAAATTTAAACATAAAGGAGTTTAACAATGCCATTTGATGATTTGTTTTCAGAAGATGAATTTGTGATTGATCCTGAAGATTTAGAACTTCAGACTGAAGAAAAATGGGATACAGGTATTGCACCTGATATCTTTGCTTCTGGTTCTGAACCGGATATTTTCAATACCAAAGGCATAGTAGAAGAAGACTAGCAGACTCTTAGTACCTCACTCCTGATTCTCCAAAAAAAGGGGGATGGATTTTGTCCATCCCCCTTTTTCTTTTCTTTTTTCCCCCTCTTATCAAAAAAATCTAATTAAATTATATAAATAGTAATTAGGATATTCATATCTTGTGGATTTTTATAATCTTTTTTTATTTTCATGAAAAAAAAGGGGGAATTTCTATGGCAACTTCAGATCAAATGGAAAAATATTTGAATAAAAAAGTAACTTATAAAGAAGTAGAAACATTAGATAAAGTTTATGCTAGAGCTTTAGATAAATCGGGTAAGGATCAAAAGGGATATAGCAAGAAAATGGATAAGATGCTGATAAGGGATCAAGATGGAAATATATCAGAATTAGAAGATGTTAAAATCACTGAATCTGAAGATGGTGTAGGAACTATGACTTATACAGCAATGCATCCTCATGGGGGGAGAGGTAGGAGAGGTCTTAATAAGGGGTTAACTTGCCCTCATTGTGGCAAGACCATTGATTTAAGGAGATAATATGGCAGTTACAACTTATGATGATGAAAGTTTTTTTGAGTTAACGGGTGTTGAGAAAAGTTCTTTTAGCTTTCTACGTCTTTTTAATGTTTTATTGGATGAAGATAGAGAAACTAAATTTCTAAATATCTTTAGAAGTTATATTGCTAATGAAGATGTTTTTACTGATGTAGCATTTTTTGAAACATATGAAGTATCTAATGGAGAGTATTGGGATAATGTTTCATTTAATCTTTATCAGACACCTTATTTATGGTGGGTAATAGCTCTACTAAATAATATAGTGAATCCATTTGAAGAACTAGAAAATGGAGATCAACTAAATGTTTTAAGGGATGAATATGTCTATACTTTGACTTCAGACCTTGAAAAAATTGCAGAGGATTAATGACTCAAACAGACTATCAACAGGCAGATACAGCTTCATTAAAGAAACAGATTTTTTCTGTTATGATTATTACAGAGAATAAAAGTCTAGTTTTACATAATGAGGATATTACCAATTTATATTTCATTGAAGACATATTCAAATTTTGTATAACAGGTACTATGACTTTCAATGATAGATATAATATTTTGGAATATGGGCCTTTTACAGGAAATGAAAAGATAGCTTTAATTTATTCGGTTGAAGGGAGTCCCAAGACAAATATTAGAAGGGAATTGATTTTTGATATTTGGAAAATAGGCAGAATTCAGCAGTTAGGGCCGGGGATAAAAGAGGAAAATGAGAATCTTATTACGATGTATTTTGTTGATCCTTTTTTTGCAGGGTTCAATTTAAGAAAGTATAGTAGAAGTTGGACAGACGAATACTATTCTACCATTATGAAGGAAATATTGAACAACATGGTATTTTTTAAAGAAGGTGGTAGAAAATTTAATATAGAAGAAAGCTCAAATAAGACTGATTTTATTATTCCATATTGGAATCCTCAAACTGCTATAAGATGGTTAATGAGAAGGGCTGAAAGTAAGGTCACAGGAACAAGCGGGTACTTATGTTTTAATAATACTAGAGGTGGGTTTTCACATAATCTTGTGACTTTGAATTATTTATTATCAGATGTAGGAAAGACGATTGATAAAGATTTATATCAATTTGCTAGTGCCAAAATATCATCAGATAATAAAATTCTTGAATGGTGGATAAGTGGTCTTGATAGAAATTCGAATGCAATGTTAAGAGGTGGAGTATGGAAAGGATGGGATTTTAAAACAAAGAAACTTATGAACAGTGAATTCACTTATTCAAATGGTGCTGATAATACTGTTATGTTGGGCAGAAAGACTTTATATAATCAAATGGATGATACTCTATCTTCTAATGTAATGGTAGGGGAGTCAGATTACAATCTTCTCCAAAATATAGCTTATAATGATTGGGCTAAAAGATATAATATGCAGTTTATTGTTAATTTTATTGTTGAAGGACATGAGAAAAGACATGCAGGACAGCAAATAGAAGTAGAATGGCCTAGTTGGGCAAAAGCAACAGGAAATAATCTACCATTCAATGATCTTTTGAAAGGTAAATATCTTATCAAGAGTGTAACACATTCATTCAATCCCGGATCATCTTTTTACTATAAGCAAAGATTGGTTTTGATTAAAAATGCATATAGTAATATCAAAAGCAAGATTCTTTATTCTTCTAAAGTAACTAATTTATATCAAGATAAGAGTCAAAAGACCATTTTAAGGAGATAATATGTTTAAGAGTCCACCAAAGGATTTAAGGATAGAAGTTGAAAGGATAACTGGATTCTATAGAGGTGTTGTGGAAGATAATGTAGACCCTTTGAAAGCAGGAAGGGTTAGAGTGAGAATTCATGGTTTGCATACTCCGAATATAATTAAAAGTGAAACAGAAGGAATTCCTGTAGATGAATTACCGTGGGCTGAACCATGTTTGCTTATCCATGAAGGTTCTGTAAGTGGGTTTGGAGTATGGAATGTTCCACTTCAGGGTTCTCATGTGATGTTATTTTTTGAAAATGGGAATGTATTACAACCAAGATATTTTGCATCAATGCCGGGGATACCAGAAAGCAAAGAATCATATTCTAATAGTGAAAGAGTTACGAGTAAAAATGATGGATTCAAAGACCCTAAAGGAGAATATCCTACAAAACATAGGCTAGGCGAACCTGATGTACATAGATTGGCAAGGGGAATATCAAGAGATACATTGGTTGACACAAAGAATACTGAAAGAGATATAGGAGTTCCTACTGCTTTAGGTAATAGTTGGTCTGAACCTGAATCACCTTATGCAGCAAGATATCCACATAATCATGTAATAGCTACTCATGGGGGAATTACGATTGAATTAGATTCTACTCCTGGGGCCACAAGACTAAATATTTATCATCCATCTAATAGCTTTATTGAAATTGATAATGAAGGGAATATGGTGGTTAAGAATGGTGGGCAGAAATATGAGATAGTAACACAGGGGAAAAATATTCATATAAAACAGGATAGAAATCTTACTATTGATGCTAATCATAAAAGAAAAGTAAATTTAGATGAGCAGATTGAAATAGGTGGGGATAAAGAAGAAGAAATTGATGGAGATATGTCTCAATCTATTCGTGGGAGTAAAGCTGAAGATATAGATGTGGATAAAAATGAAGAAATAGGTGGGGATAAAAGTATTGATATTGTTGGAGATGAAACAAAAAATGTAGGTGGTAATAAGACAGATGATATTACTGGCAATAAAACAAAAGATGTAGGTGGTAATGAAACAGATACGATTATCGGTAATAAGGTAGAAAATATAGGTGGAAATTTAGTGGTAACAGTGGTTGGAACATCTACATTAACTGCTCCAACAATAAATTTAGTTGGGCCTGTTTATATATCAGGATTTCTATCAGTGGCAGGAGATGGTGGTGGTGAAGGTGGAGTAATAACGGGAAGTATAAGGTTACAAAGTGGGGATGTGATAGTTACAGGTGGTGATGTTGTAGCTGATGGAATCAGTTTGAAGACTCATGTTCATGGTGGGGTTGATTCAGGCAGTAGTAATACAGACCCACCTAGTTAAGGAGATAAAATTATGGGAAATTGTGATGCAGGTGCAGGTAATAACTTAGACCCTTTTCAGATCATATTGGATGCACTTGATAAGACTGTTGGTACTCTTGAGAAACAATCAAGGACTATATTGCCATTTGTTGCATCTTTCAGGGAACAAGGACTTGCTTTTCTTCCTGAAAATATTTCACCTTATAGTCAAATTGAAAGTGCATTATCGGCATTTACGAAAGAAGCTATATGTGCAAGCAAGACAGACCTTGAACCTATTAATGATTTTGTAGAGGATTGTTTGAATGATGCTTTAAGGGGAGTATTAAGATATCTTAGGGATATACTTGGAAATCTTGAAGATGCAATGGATTTGATTGCAGAGATTTTAGCTTTGGCTGAATATCTTTTAATGAAATTACTTCAAAAACTTTGGAAGCTTTGCAGGGATATTTATAGGTTAATAGGTGGTATAGATGGAAAGATTCAATGTATTACTAGTTTGGATGGTACGGGAAAGTATGCTGCTCAAGTAGATGCATTGGAACAAAGAGTTGATACAGTTATAGATGATTTGTATTTGGCTGAAGATGGAAGTTTTGATCATGATAGGCTAATGACAGGATTTAATGCAGATTTAAAAACTAATTTAGATGCTTATAAAAATAGGTCTGATGCACTTCAATTGGAAATTCAAGCAGATGTTGATGAAGTAGTAAATTTTCCTGCTACGGTAAATCCGAAAAGTAAATATTAGGGGGAAATATGAATTTTAAGAAATATTTAGATGAAGCAAAAAAAGCTAAACCTATTAAAAAAAGTAAATGTTGTGGTAGGAAAGTTGTTTTCAATAATGCAACGGGTGATAATGTATGTAGTTTATGTAGGAATCCTGTAGGTAAAGGAGAAACATACATGGAGTAAAAAATGAAAAAGATATGTACATGTTGTGGTAGGAATAGAAAAATAGGAAAATTCGGAAAACTCTCAAGAACTTCTGATTGCAAAAATATTTATTGCAGAGATTGTATGAGGGATTTTAGAAATGGATATTCTTGCACTTTAAAGGGAAGTAAGGCAACTAAGAAAGCAATAGAAAAATGGAAGAAAAAGAATAAATCTAAGGTAAGAGAATATAATAAAGAATACTATCAGAAGAATAAAGAAAGAATCTTATTTTCAAGAAAAATTACTAAACCTACATTAATTACTGAAAAATTTGAAAATAATAGTAATCCAAATATAAATAAGAATAGAGAAATGTATTTAATTAAAATAAATCCAAAGAGGAAAGAAAATGGCAGATAGAGTTTTTTGGAGTGACTATGATGGCAATTTTCAAAAACAGCCTGATGGAGATATCCAAAGGGATACAGACGTTGCTGCTATTTTCAATAGTATAAGTAATATAATTTTGACAATACAGGGGCAAAGACGAATGTTACCTACCTTTGCTTCTAATATATCCAGATTACTATTTGAACCTATTGATGAGATTACTGCAAGGTTGATTGCTGAAAATTTACTTTCTGCAATTAGAATTTGGGAAACAAGGATTGAAATAACGGGATTTGATATTGAACCAGTACATGATCAAAATTTGTATAGATGTAAACTGAAGTTCACGATTACGGGAAGTGATGATGTGGAATCTATAGATTTTATATTAACAAGGTAAGGAGTACATTATGGCAGAATTTACACCTGAATACTTATCAATAGACTTCCTTTCTTTAATTGAAAAGTTCAAGGAGGAACTTAAAAATAGTGATATTTTTAAGGACTATGATTTTGAAGGTTCTAATATTTCAATCTTAATGGAATTGAATGCCTATGTAAGTGAACTAAATACTTTTTTCATGAACAAAGTTGCAAAGAATACTTTCCTTGAAACGGCAGATGTTTATGAAGCTGCAAACCGATTAGCAAGACAAGTTGGTTATGAACCTAAAGGTACAAGATCAGCTAGATGTACATTGCAGGTATCAGTATCAGGTACACAAGCAGGAGATGTACTTAGAGTCTTACCTTGGAAACAATTAAATTCGGGAAGGCAGGATGCAGAAGAAGGCAATGAAATCTTATTTGCTACAACAGCTTCAGTTCAAGCTACTGCAAGTGGAAATTGGACAACAATACCAGTTCCGGCAAGGCAAGGGCAGATAACCGATATAACGGGATATACGGGAGATGATTTAATTGATAATGAGTTAATTCTTCCCACAGAATATTCATATGATGATGATTTAACAGATGAATTGCCAAGTATTAGAGTGACGGTAAATGATACTGAATGGATTAGATTATCAGATTTTTATTTGGATGTAATTCCTGAAATATCAGATAATGTTTTTATGTTTGTCTATGATAGGTATAGAAGAAATAAAGTAGTTTTTAATCAATCAAGAAATGTTCCTACAGTGGATGATAGTATAGATGTAAGAGTTATAGATAGTTTGGGAACTAATGGAAGTATCGGTGCTGATGTTGATGAGACATGGACTATTGTAGATGATGAATTAATTACTCTGACTAGAGTAGGATATGATGGAGGAAATGGGGCAGGAAATCCATTTAATGTAAGTAATGATGTAATAACAATATCTTCAAGTGCTGCTAGCATTGGTGCTGATGCTCCTGAAACTGTAGATGAAATAAGATTTAATTCTGCTTCTGCTTTGAGGTCTCAATTTAGAGATGTGAATTCAGTGGCATATAATTCTTATTTATCTGCAAGGTCTGATGTGGTCAAAGCAAATGCATATGGAGAACAAGATTTAGTTCCTTCAGGGGCAGGAGACCCACAAGAGTATAATATTGTTCATATTAGTGTCATTCCTGAAGTATATGGAAATAATACTTTACAAACTTCATTAGGAACTATGACTACTGATTGGGGCAATACTGATAACGGTATTTTAATTCCTACAAGTTACTCTGTTTCATGGAAAGCAGAGTTACTTGAATATTTAAAACCAAGGAAAATGATTTCAGCTTATGAGATTATGGAAGTTCCTGATTTGGTTTATTTTACGTTTGAAATTGGAGTTAGGAAGAAAAGAATATATGAGTTTGTGGATATAGCAAATGACGTTAAAAATAAATTGATTTATTACTTTAGACCTGAAAACCAATTATTTAATAGTGAAGTAGATTTTAATGATATTGTTGAATATTTATTAGATACAAGTAATGTTTCCCCTGATAATAATTTTGATAATATTAAGGGTATAAGAAATCTAAATATAAGAGATATCAATAGTAATAAGACAATTTATAATTATGATTCTAAATTTTATCCAAGGTGGGTTGATCCACCGTGGGCAGATAGAGACAATAGGTTAAGACCTATTAAGTTAGGACTTAATCAGTTTCCATATTTATCAGAAGATACAGTAAAGATTTTAGAGGAATACTAAGGAAGATAGAATAAATGGGAAAGTTCAGTGACCCTAATTATAAGTTACTTTCTGATTATTTTGACATATTAGTTGCTGTAAGGGCAGGTAATCAAAAATCCTTTCTGATTGGGCCAAATAAGACAGTTGTTTCTGAAGGTGGTCTATGGTCTATTTTGTATGAAAATAATGCTACAAGAGGTTATGTAGGGCATAGATTCAAGATTAAAGAGATAACGGGAAATAGATTCAAAATGACTT
>CBFCXS010000011.1:0-10227 GCA_965602085.1 Candidatus Woesearchaeota archaeon | reverse complement strand
GGCATATGGGATTTACCTGTAATGATTGTGCAGAAGATAAACTTGCAGGAGATGAACTTACTGAAAATGGAAAAAGAAAATCATAAACTAAATAAAATAGATAAGGGCGATGGCTCTGGCTCTGGCTAACTAATTATTAAAAATGGAAAAAGAAAAAACATTAAGTGATAAAATAAAATTATTTAGGAAATATGGAGATAGTGATGGCAGAGATTTGAGATTCTTCTTTGATTTTAAGGACTTAGATGATTCGGAAAATGATATCAAACAACATATTCAAAACGCAGAGAGGAGATTGATTATGGATTTAATATCCAGTAGGCAAAAGTATGGTTTAGATTGGTGTGACCAACTGTTTATTAAAAATATAAAACAAATATTCAAAGAAGAATTTGGAGATGAATTGATTGAAAATGTTAAAACAAAATCATAAACTAAATAAAATAGATAAGGGCGATGGCTATGGCTCTGGCTATGGCTAGCTAATTTATTGAAGTTGAAAATGCCAAAACAAAATCATAAACTAAATAAATTTAATGGAGGTAAAAATGAGAACACTTAAAGACATAAAAAGGGCATTGGAAAGAATACCTGAAGATATTTTAGACAGACTAAGATTCGGTTTAGGTGATGGTTCAGAAGAAGTTATTAGTGTTGTAATTGAGTTTGGAGATGATGAAGATAAAGACTTAGAAGTATTTGAGAAATATCCTGAACTTAGTGAATTAAGTAATCTGATAAAAAATATCATAAAAGCACAAGATTTAATTGAAAGACAGAATGAAGAAGCTGAAGAAATCTCAAATAAATTGTTTGAAGATGGTATTGATTCAAAGTTTTTTAATGAAAATGGAAAAAGAAGAAAATAAATGTATGAATTGTGGAAGAGAATATAAAGAACATTATTTCGACCACCCAAGTGGAAAGGTTTTTTGTTATACAGAACTTACAAGTGAGGAAGATTTAATATTTAAAAATGGAAAAAGAAGAAAATTTATATTATAAATGCAACGCAGTAGGATGTGGATTGATTTGGTTATATGAAAGTGGAGAAATTCCAAAGAAATGCTGCAAGTGTGGAAGTAAAGATATTGAGAAGGAAAATGGAAAAGGAAAATCATAAACTAAATAAATTTAATGGAGGTAAAAATGTCAAAAGGAAAATATGTAATAGTGAGAACTTATAGTGCAGGAGTATTTGCAGGAAATCTTAAATCAAGAAAAGGACAGGAAGTAGTCCTTAATGATGCAAGAAGAATATGGTACTGGGATGGAGCAAGCAGCTTATCTCAATTAGCTATGGAAGGTACAAAGAAACCTGAAAACTGCAAGTTTCCAATAGCTGTCAAGGAAGTTACTTTAACACAAGCTATAGAAATAATTCCATGCACTAAAGAAGCTGAAAAAAGCATTAAAGGAGTGAAGATATGGGAACAATAGATAAGGGCGATGGCTCTGGATCTGGCTCTGGATCTGGCTCTGGCTATGGCGATGGCTCTGGATCTGGCTCTGGATCTGGCTATGGCGATGGCTATGGCTCTGGCTATGGCTTTGGCTCTGGCTTTGGCTATGGCGATGGCTATGGCGATGGCTTTGGCTCTGGATCTGGCTATGGCGATGGCTCTGGCTATGGCTTTGGCTAACTAATTTATTGAAGTTGAAAATGGAAAAAGAAAAACGAAAGAAATTAAATGAGCTATATAAGAAGTTAGATGTTTTAAGAAATACAGTGCTTAAAGAATTAAGATGGTTGAAAAAAGAGTATACAAAAGAGATAGATAAAAGTGTTAAGAGTTTGAAAATGGAAAAAGAAGATAAAGAAGATTATACATGGTTTTATATTAGTATGATTTTAATTTTAGCATTTTTATTTGTTACGTTTCAAGCTATTAATTATTTTGAAATTAAACAATGTAACGAACGATTAGATGAAGAGATTATAAATAGAGATTTCGTTATGAGATATTATAAAGATTGTTTAATAGATAAAAATAATTGGGTGGATTATAGTTTACAGGTTGAGAAAACTTGTATGGAGATTATTCAAAATGTCACTTAAATATATAATAGAATTTTTGAAGGGAGGTAAGAAAATGGAAGGAACACTTGAAAAGATATGTCTTACAAAAGTAAGAGTAATGAGAATGTCTGTTGTACCTGATGAATTAGATAAGTGTTTTACTTGTGAAGGATTTGATAAAGAATGTCCTAACTACAAACCTAATGGTAATGTATCAGTAAAACGTGGATCAGTTGCTTTAGGATTATATAAACAAGGGTACTTTGTACCATGATAGATTATCCCAGATATGGTTTTGTAGGATTAATAATCTTTATGATAACCTTAAAATGTAAAATAAAAACATTTATAAAGTAAATAAGTATTAAATAAATATGGTTAAAATGAATGTTACTATGACAATAATTAAAAAAGAGAGGGATAAAATTATCTTTCTATGTTGATCAGGTGTTAAGAAGTATGATAGCAAAAAGCAAAAGGGAGGAACAAGAACATGGGATTATTAAGAAAAAAGCCACCAAAGAAACCTGAATATGTCCGGACTGATGAAATGGCTACAGGGAATGATGGTGATTTAGTTGAGGATGATTTAGAAGATTCTAATGAACCTGAAGAGGAAATAGATAAGCGGATAAGGGTTTTACAAGAAAAGGTTGATCAGTTAGCAGCTAATCAGAATCAACAGCAAGTTCCTGAAGTATCACCTCAACAAATGAGGAGAAGCATTGCTGAACAGCCAGAAATACAAAAAAAACCCCAGAAAAGAACTATTGTTGTTGATGAATTACCAACACAACCTATAAGAAAATATATTGATGATCAGGGCATGGAAATAAATCTAATAACAAGAGATGAAGCTCTGGCAATTTTATTATCAAGATAAATGGCAGATGAAAAACTTTTTGGAGAAATCGGAGGCCAGATAGTAGGAAAGCTATTTGGTGGAGTGCTATGGTTTGGAATAGCTATTATCATAATTGGAATTCTTGGTTTTGTTATGTATTATTTTTTGGTTTATAAAAGGAAGTTTGATATTAAAGTAAAGATACAATCTCAAAGAGCTGCAGATAAACATGCTGTTATTTTTGATAAGGCAGCTATACTTCTTGACTGGAAAACTAAAGCACCTTACTTTAAGATTTGGGGATTAAAAAGAGAATTTCCTGTACCTAAATATAATGTTTTACAATCAAGCAATGAAGGAGATTATCTGGAAATGTACAGGGAATCAGAAGATAGCTTTTACTTTTTATTCCCTCCAAGGATAGACAGGAAAAGAATTATAAGATCAGATGGTAAAGCTTACGCCTTTTCTGGACAAGACCAAACTGCTTTTGATCCTGAGTTAAGCCATTGGATTGTAAGCAGAATAGATCAGAATAAAAATATGTTTGATGTAGGAAAAGTATGGATGAAGCTATTGCCATATATCCCTCATATTGTAGGGGGAGTATTAACAATATTCATTTTATACATATTATTAGATCATCTTCCAACTATATTATCTGCTCTGCAGAATTTAGCAGTGGAAATGAATAAAATGCAGACTGCAAATATTAAAACTGGATAATGGGGGTAAATAAATGGATAAAGAAATGAACTTATACATATCTGCATGGATGTGGCAGATAATATCAATAATCTTTTTAACAGCTTCATTAATGTTATTTGCTATGCCAAGGAATTTAAGATCAGCTACTCTTTATGTTGCATGTTTTTTAGTTTTTATGGGATGTCAATTGATTACATTTAGGAGAAAGAAATTATTAGAAGATGAATAAACAAGGAGGAATCGGAGCTTATATATTTTGGGTAGGAATAGGTTTCATACTTGGAGCTATATTTGCTCAAAGGTTTTTATGTTAAGATGTATAAAATAAACTTAGCTTTAATGAAATTTGTATTATCTTTTATATTATCCTTAGTCCTTGTTATATTTTTAAATGAACTTATTGCAAGTAAATTTACTTTTGCTTTTATTATAGCTACAATAATAGCAACTTTATATGCTAAAGAATAAAATGGGAAAAGAAATTAATAAAAAACACTTAATTTGGATAGTTCCTTTATGTATTATTTTAGGTATAGTTGCAGGTATGTTTCTTTTTATTTTTGGACAAAATTTATTAATGGGAGATTATGATTTATATAATTGTATTTATAATAATGCTGATAGTAATAATTTTAATCAGCACCCAGTTATGATACAGAAGATTCAGGATGAATGTGTTTGTTTTAGAGAAAATAATTATACAAATTTATTGGAGGCTAATTGTTGAAAATGGAAAATAAAAAGATAATTTTTGGAATACCTAAAGACAGATTCATTATCATAGCAATATGCTTAATGATAATCTGGTCAGGGTGTATGTTACTTCTGTATTTCAAAGCAGAAGAAATTACAAATGATCCATGTACAGTATGTGCCAGGAGAATGGGAACTGAGGTAAATTGTTTTATTGGTGGTGGAATGGAAAGGCAAAGGATTTATTATCCAAATAAGACAATAGAAGATGTTAGACCCTAATTTTTGCAGAGGAAATGTAGTATGTGAATATTCCTGGTTAGTTATTATTATCTTTGTAGTCTGTTACATCTTATGGTGGTTTTTTTTCCCTAAACATAAGGATAGGTAACAAGGTGTTACAAATTGTTACAAATGGAAAGTTATATAAACTAATACTTCTTTCTAATGTGAATAAAAGGTGAATTATCATGGCTACAGATCCATTTAAAAAAGTATTACCCTCCCCTCCTTCTGAAAAAGTTTTTGGAGTAATAGAAAAGACTCCTGCTAAAAAAACAACTGATCCTTTCAGGGATGTTGTACCAAGACCTCCTTCTGAAAAAGTCTTTGGAAAAATTGAAAGACAACCTAAAAGAAGAGGTGGAGGTGGTGGAAGGGCAGATACTTTACCAATGACTACTAAAGAAACTCCTACTCCAACTGCTACAAAACCAAAAGAACCTGTTTCTGAAAGACCTAAACCTACTCCTCCTCCTAAAGAATTTGTCCCAAGACCTAGTGCTATTCGTGCTTTTAGACCTATTCAAGCTGCACCTTTGACAAGAGCAGAAGCTGGTGCTTTCTCTTATATTGAATCTGTTATGGGTTTTTTTAGTGGAGAAGGAGGAGGTCTTATGAATGAACCTTCTTTTTTACCTGGTTTTAAAGTTAAGAGAGAATCATCTTCTTTGAATATTCCTGGAAGTAAAACAGCAGCCACTACTATTATTCCAACAGGAACTATAATAGATAAGAACTTATTTAATACGAAACCTACTACTACAAGAAAAGATGAGAAAGTAATACCTCTCATTGATAAATCTGTATTCAAAACTAAACTTACTCCAAAGGAGAGAAAAGAAATTGAATTTATTACTACAAGACAAGCTATACCTGTTGAATTTCAACATCAAGATCTTTCAAGAGAGATTTCAAGAAAAGAAGAAGTTACATTAGGGGGTAAGTCAAGTGGTATTCAAAAGAGAATAGATGTTGGGGAGATAACATTAGAAGAAGGTGAAAAGATATTAGAAACTGAAAAAGAAGCTGCACAGAAAAGAGCAGAACTTGAATTTGAAACTGAATCTAAATCAATTATTAAAAGAGCAGAAAGAGGAAGAGGAAGAATAAGTAAAATAGAACAATCTCAAACAATAGATATAGCACCTTTAGTCAAAGGTGGCATAATATTCGGGGGATTTGCTGTTGCACCTGCATTAACCCAAGTTTCTTTATTAGGATTAGGAGGTGCAAAAGTGTTTTCTGCAGTAGGTAAAGAAACCAGAAGAGAAAAGCTATCTACAATAGGTGAAGGACTTTTAGATATTGGATTAGGTGCAGGAGGAATCAATGTAGCTTCAGGGGGTGCTTTTGATAAATCAATAGCAAAGTCCATAGCTGCAGAAAAAGTTACACAAGTACAAGCATCTAGGATAAGATTTGGAGAATTAGGATTAGATGTTGGAGAACCTTCTGGAAAAGTACTTGTAGGGGCTGCTAGGAGAAAGAGATTCATTGGAGCAGATATAGAACAGGAATTTGCAGGAGCTTTAAAAGCTACAAGAAAGGGAAAAGGAGAATTTACTCTCGGGGGAATAGGTATGGAAGAAGTAAGAGTATCAGTAAAATCAACACAAATTCCAACAGGAGGGATAAGTTTAAGAACAGGTCGTCCTCTTCCTGTAAAAGAACCTAAACCATTTACTTTTATTAGTAAAAGAACAGAAATCATACCCAAAGAAACTTTTCAGTCTTTCCAGGACGATAGAGGTGGTTCTAAATTCATTGGAGATATGGATGCACCTTTCTTACCTCGTAAAGGAGGAGCATCTTTTAAAGTAGGTAAAGATGAATTTATTTCTACAACAGGTAGAATAAGAAAACTTGCAATTAATCTTGAACAAGAACCAGTAGTTATACAAGAAGTAAGAAGGACTACTGTTACTGGAAGAAAACTAGAAGGTGGAGATATATTATTTAAAGGAAAATTTGAACCTAATATTGCTTTTCAAACAGAGAGACCTGATGTTGCCAGAGGATTTATAGTAAGAGAACCTCCTACAAGTACTATAAAGAGATTCAAACCTGGTAAAACAAGAACCCCTTTATCTAAAACATTTGGAGAAGATGCTACTCCTCCTATATTATTTGGAAAAGGAAAAAGCATAGGAGAAGAGGTAGGTTTAATTAAACCATCTTCATTAGGATTAGAAGCTTTTGGAAGTAAACAGATTACTAAACAGGTAACCAGACAGATAGCTAAACAGGATTCTCAAGCAATAGGAGGAGCTGCTGCTAAATTAACTACTGATATTTTCAAAACACCTAAAGTGAGCTTTGGAACGACTGCAAATTTAGAATTTGGGGCTACAGGAGCATCTTTTAAACTTCCTAGATCTCCCTTAGCTCCAGTTCGTCCTGGAGTTGTATCAATTGAAAGAGAAATATCTATTGTATCTCCTGCATTAGCAGAAGGATTATCTTTCAAACCCGAAACTGATGTAAAGACAGGTGGAAGATTAATAAATGTACTTGCACCTGCAATGAAAACAAGACAGGATGTAACTTCTATACAGGCTCAGGGTTTAAAGCAGGCTACATTTCAGGAAATAAGATTAAAATCAGCATTAGATGTAGCTCCTCCACCTACTGCTCCAATAACTCCTGTTTCAACAAGATCTGGTTTCGGTTTTGATGGCTTTGTACCTATTCCTCCAATACCTTTTCCAATGGGTATAGCTACTTTCCAAAGAGGAAGAGCTAAAATAAAGAGAGGGTTTAAAAGAACTCCTAGCTTTGCAGCAGTTGAATTAGATTTTACTTCTCCTAAAGAACTTAAATTAGAATTTACAGGCTTAGTTGAAAGGCCTGTTATTAAAAAGAGGAGAAGGAAATAATGGATAGAGATACAAGAGAACAATATGAAATGCAGGGTGCTATACAGCAGAATACTGCAGACACCCAAAGGTCTTTATATGCACCAGAAACTTATGAAAAAGTACAGCGGACTCAGGCAGTTTTAGTTGAACAGACTAATCCAAGTAAGTTAGTTCAGGATATTCTTCTTAGACTGCAGGGAAAATCAAGAGATTCTCATGGGAGATTAGTTCAGGTATCAAAACCTAAAGTAAATCAGGCAGGAATTAGTGACATTTGGTTTGTTTTAGATTCACATATTAATGATAATACCAGGCTTTCTCGGCTGGATAGTTATGAGATAGGAAATATAATGGATTCTTTAAGCTCTGAAAATTTTTGCATAAATTTTTCTTTATCAAGAGATTTAGTTAAGACTATTGCCTTGAAATGGAAAGTTTATGGTATAGCAAATAAAGCTGACCTTGATTTGATAAACGACAGTATACTTCTTAATATCTTTCTGATATTAAAGAGAGCTCAGGGACAAAATGAGAAGAACTGGTTGGGAAAAATTAGTGTAGAAAATATAAATACAGCTCCAAGACTGCCTCAAACTAAAAGAGAGGGTTTTTTTAGCAAGCTAAGGCTGTAAAATGATTAAACCAAAAATCTTTTTCTTTATAACATTTATTCTAATGGTTAGTTTGGTTTCTTCCCAATTAGGTTATAGCAATCCTAATTTACCTAAAATAGATTATATAGCTCCTACAATTAGTTTTAATAACAATACTGGTGCTGTAAATACCTCTGATTTTTGGGATTTGTTAGATACTCCTAATAATATATTAGCAAGTGACTTAGGAAGTGGAGATTTTGGAGCTTTAGATGTCACAACAACAGGAGATTTAAATGTATCAACAATTCAGACCACTGACAGATCAGGGGTTTTAAGTATTCAACCAGATGCAATAGATGAAACAGTCGGAGTTTCATTTTTTGAAAATGCTGCGACAACTGACAGACCAAAGTTCAGAATATATGGCTATCAGGATTCAGGTGCCCCACAGCAAAGATATATGGATATGTATATTGAGACTTATGGAAGATTCACTTTTTCAGGAACAGCTCCGTCAGTATTATTTGATGATACTATTCTAAATATTGATGGAGGAGTATCAGGTGTTGGATGGTTACAATTTGATGGTAGTTCTACTTTTGCCATAGGAGTCAATGACGCAGGAACAGAGCGTCATCCTATTATGTGGAGTAATAGTGATGCTGCAACAATTTCAGCAGTATTGGTATTTACAGAGTTTGATAATAAGAATGCTGATTTTTCTGTCCCAGAACAAAACAGACCAGAGTTATGGATGCACGATGGCTCGGCTACTTTGGGAAATCTTTTAAAGTTGTATCACGATGGAACTATGGGAGTTTTTGAAGCTAAGGGTGGTATAAACCTTTCAGAAAATACAATTGTTGAAGGCAATTTAACTGTATCTGGTAATATAACATCTGCAAATGCCTTTATACCTCAGTACTTATTTTCACATACTAATAAAAATATATCTGTTGCTGCAGTAGATGTATGGACTAATGTTACTTTTGATGAAGAAGATTCAGATATTAAGATGGGTATTGCACACACTTTTAATGATGATACAAACTACACTTTCACAATAATGGAATCTGGAGTATATGATATATCTTATGATTATGATGTAGAAGATACTTCTGTTAGCGCTAGTGATATAGATGTAGCAGGAAGAATGGCTTATTTAAATGGTACTGAAATTAAAGGTTCTGTATTTGAAACTGATATTGTTAAACAAGGAGCAGAAGTAGAGTTAACACATGAGTTTTTAATAGATTGTGTAGCTAATGATGTATTAATGTTTCAGTTTATAGCATCAGATCCAGATGTAAGAATATCAACTCATGGTGCTTATGGAGATCACCCAGAGAGCGCTTCAATTGTAATTAAAAAAATAGCAAACTAAAAATGAAAAAACTAATAATAATATTAATGCTTATAATGATCTTACCTGTTGTAAGTTCACAAATTATTGATCCTACAATAAATGTAGAACAGGATGTTTGTGCGATAATAGTTCAATCTTGTGCTAATTGCACTTATGTAAATATAACCTCTCTTTCTTATGTTTCTAACTCAACAGTTATTCTAACAGATGTAAGTATGACAGCAAGAGGGAGTGATTATAATTATACTTTTTGTGAAACTAATCTAACAGGATACTACCTGATTAACTTCATTGGGGATGATGATGGTGTAGATACTATTGATAGTTATTATATGGAAGTTACTTCTCATGGTATTCCACATTCAGATCAAAGAACTGATGCCATAACAAGAGCAATATATTTTATATCTGTAATTGCTGTTATATTATTCCTAGCTTTTTTATTCTATAAATCTTCTGAACCTGTTAAATGGACTTTCTTTATATTTTCTATAATCTTTTTCCTTATTGCAATAAATCTAATATCAATAACATTAGTTGATGAAGTAAGCAATCCAAAAATAGAAACTCTTTTTGATGGATTAGCAGGAATATCTTTTATTTTTTACTGGTTTGCTGCAGGGATATTAATCATACTGTGGATATTTACTGTTATTAATACATGGTTTTATCAAAAGACTATGAAGGAGTTTAAAAAACAGGATATGTAAAATGGCAAGCAAATATAATTCAGTTCCGATGAGAGTTGATCCTGAAATGCAGGATCTTATAAATGACTTTGCAAGGAAAAATGATATTTCAAGACCTCTTGCAACTAAGAAGCTGGCAAAGATAATTAAAGGAAACCTTAACGGAAAAAA
>CBFCXS010000010.1:0-10262 GCA_965602085.1 Candidatus Woesearchaeota archaeon | reverse complement strand
AAATAGTTATTCAACCCCTTTTGTGTCATAAGAAATTTTAAAACCTATTTAAATATTTAAAGATTTAGACTCCATGTCCTATATTTCCTATGGAAATAATTTTTTCAATAAAATTTCAAAAAATTTTATGACTACTCGAAAATGAACACCCCTATTTCCTGTAGAGAATTATCTATATTATATTATTATTAATAATAATATATATAATAATAAATAGAAAACCTTATAATAAAAAATCTAAAAAAATATTACAACTATTCAAAAATAACACAATAGAACCCCTAAGCATTAATAATAATAATAATATAATAAATAATAATAGATAATATATATAATAATAAATAAATCTTAAATAAATCTCCAAACGAAACCAAGGTCTCTCTCCCCTATAAAAATATAATAACAAAATTTTCCATATGAATTAAAGGTTATATCTTATTATTAAAAATTAACAGAATATCACAATAAAATCACGGAAAACTTTATAAATAAGTTTAAACCTTTCAATAGATTATGGCAGAAGACGAAAAAAAATATTCTAAGCAATTAATGGGAAAGACAGTAGTCACTAAATCTGGTAAAAAATTTGGTGAAGTAGGTAACATAACTTTTGAAACAAGAACAGGAGAATTAATACAATTAACACTTAAAAATCCTACATCTTATACAGAAGGCTTAGAATTAGAAAAAGACCAAGGTGGAAGCTTATTAATTCCTTTTTCATCAGTTATTGCTATAGGTGACTTTATAGTTGTATCAGAAGAAGACATTATATAAACAACAACATTTATTAACTAATTCTTAATAAAATCTCTTTCTATGGATATCATAAATTCAACTAAAGATATAGCAATATCTAATAAAATATCAGAACAAATTATAGGACAAGATCAGGCTTTAGAATTAATTAGAAAAGCGGCCAAACAAAGAAGAAATATGCTCTTAATAGGAGATCCTGGTACAGGTAAATCTATGTTAGGTCAAGCACTAGCAGAACTTCTTCCACAAGAAAAATTAATAGATATACTCTCCTTGCCAAATCAAACAGATGAGAATACACCAAAAATTAAAACAGTACAAAAAGGACAAGGAGAAGAAATAGTAACAAAAGCAAGATTACAATCAGCAACATCTTTCAAAAACCAATCAATAATACTAATATTAGTTACACTATTCATCTCTTTAGTGCCTTATTACTTTTACTCAAAAAGAATTTTTCCATTTGACGAACCTATTGTATATGCAGCATCAATGATTACAGGGGTTTTTTTTATCATTGGATTCATACTATTTTTCAATTTAAGTAAAAGAATGAAAAATACAAAAAAAGGAGTACCAAAGTTATTAGTAGACAATTCAAAAGTAGATAATGCACCATTCTTAGATGCAACAGGATCACATGCAGGAGCATTATTAGGAGATGTACTTCATGACCCACTACAATCAGGGGGATTAGGAACACCAGCTTATGAAAGACTAATTTCAGGAATGATTCACAAAGCAAATGGAGGAGTTTTATTCATAGATGAGATAGCAAACTTAAAACCACAATCACAACAAGAATTATTAACAGCTATACAAGAAAAAAAATACCCTATAACAGGACAATCAGAAAGATCCTCAGGAGCAATGGTAAGATCAGAACCAGTACCTTGTGATTTTATTTTAATAGCAGCAGGTAATCTAGAAACAGTTAAACACATGCATCCAGCTCTAAGGTCAAGAATAAGAGGTTATGGTTATGAAATTTATATGAATAATGATATGCCAGACACAAAAGAGAATAGAGATAAAATTGCAAGATTTATAGCACAAGAAGTAACTAAAGATAAAAAAATACCTCATTTCAACAAACAAGCAATTAATAAAATAATTGAAGAAGCGAGAAGAAGATCCTCAACATCAGGAAAATTAACATTAAGATTAAGAGAATTAGGAGGACTTATCAGAGCAGCAGGAGACTTAGCATTAGAGGAAAATGCACCATTAGTAACTCAGAACCACATTACAAAAGCAAAACAATTAGCAAGAACATTAGAGCACCAAATTGCAGATAAATACATAGAAAACAAGAAAAAATATGAAATAATAAAAACAAGTGGAACATTAGTGGGTAGAGTTAATGGTTTAGCTGTTATTGGTTCAGAATCCTCTTTCTCAGGTATTGTGCTCCCAATTGAATCAGAAGTAACTCCTGGAGGAAAAAAAGCAGAAATAGTAGCAACAGGTAAACTAGGAAAAATAGCTAAAGAAGCAGTACAAAATGTCTCAGCAATTATACTAAAATATTTTGGTAAAGATATCAAAGAAAAATATGATATTTTTGTGCAGTTCATTCAGACACATGAAGGTGTAGAGGGAGATTCAGCATCTATAGCAGTAGCAACAGCAATTATCTCAGCCCTACAAAAGATACCAATCAAACAAGATACAGCTATGACTGGTTCTCTTTCAGTGAGAGGAGAAGTACTTGCAGTAGGAGGTGTCTCAGCAAAAATAGAAGCAGCAATAGATGCAGGCATTAAAACAGTTATTATACCAAAATCAAATGAAAAAGATATAATCATACCAAAGTCAAAACTAAATAAAGTAAAGATAATCCCAGCATCAACAGTCCAAGAGGTTCTAGAAAATGCATTAGATTGGAAGGGAAAACAACATATATTAAGGAGAATAAAAAAGTTTAAATAACCCCCAATTCACAAAAATACCATGCCAATTGTAGGATTTAATTTTGAAAAAGTAAGTGTTGAAAAAAAGAACCCAATAAAAGGTAAAATTGAGATTAAGAGTAATGTTTCTATAACAGATATTAAAGAGGAAAAATTACCAACAGGTAAAACTAAAATGGATGGTTTGAGGTTCAATTTTGATTTTAAAATAGAATATACTCCAACTATTGGTGAAATTGATATTAAAGGCCATATTTTCTTCATGGATGATCCTAAAGTATTGAAAGATATAATTAAACAATATAAAAAAGATAAAAAAATATTACCAGAAATAACTACACAAATAATCAATACAGTTTTATTAAAGTCCTCAACAAAAGCATTAAGTTTGGCACAAGAAGTTAACTTACCTCCACATATACGACTGCCACAAATTTCAAACAATGCAGACCCTAAAAATTATATAGGTTAATGTGTTTCTTCTTAATTTATGTATATAAGAATAAAGAAAATTAAAGGAATAGAATATGCTTATCTTGTAAAGAGTTATTGGTCTAAAAGAAAAAAGACACCAAAACAAAAAACAATAAAATATTTGGGGAGGGTTCATAAATTTAAGAGAACTAAAGATTACTCAATTGAAAAATATTTAAAAATTAAAGATATTGAGAAATATTTTAATAAAACACCTATTAAAATATTAATTAAAAATATAATAAAATCAGAATTATATAATCACAATTTCAAGGAAGAAAAAAAAGATATTCTTAAACAAAATAATATTATTGTAGATCTTAAGAATAGAAGGGTATATGATTCTTTGAATAATAAACAAATTTGCATAGAGATTAATAATAATTTTATCTCAACAAAGACATTAAGGAATGTAATAAATCACATTATACCACCTGGGCTCACAAATCAGCAAATATACAAGTACCTAGCAAACTCATTTTTATCAACAGGTATTAATATACCTGAAGATAGATTTATCATAATATCCCAAAGAATCCTTAATAAAATCACTAAAAAATAACCTATTTTAACAATAATAGGGAGTATATACACTCAAATTATCTATTTTATTTTTAATGCCTAACACCTTCTATTCATGCATTCATTCACTCACAAAATAGTTATTCAAACACAAAAATCTATTTAAACATTCACTATTCACATCTTATGCATGGATCCTTTCTTTGAAACAAAAGTAAAACAAGCTTTTTCTAAAGTAAAAGAAGATATTACTTCAATTAAAGCGGAAATAAGTGAAATTAAAGCTTTAATTCAACAATCCTTAAATCAAATGTCCCTACAGCAGAAAAAAGAAAGTCTTGAAAAAAGTAATGATTTTGGCTTTTCAGAAGAAAATCAATCAGAGGACAATAAAGGTTCCATGGGAAATGAAGGGGTCTATTCATTCATTCACCGGGCACTCACTTATGCACATCCAAAGACAACTATGCACACAAAAACAAACAAAATGAACAAAAAAATTCTATTCAAACTCTCACTTCCCAAAATTATCCCACCCAAAACACACAGCTGTTTAATAAAAACTATGTGTCCCACCCCTTACAAACTCTCACTAATAAGGAATTTCTAGTATTCCTCACTATCTATCAACTAGAAAAAGAATTACCTAGAGTTACATATATTGATATTGCTAATAAACTAACTCTCACTTCTGGATGTATTAGAACCTATATTACGTCGTTAATACGTAAAAAGGCCCCTCTCATTAAGTCAAAATTAAATAATAAACTCACTCTTCTATCAATTGATCCTTCTTTCAGGTCACTCACTTCTGAACAGAAATTAATTGAAATGTACTATCAAGGTGATCCTTCACAATCAACTCTTATCTAATTTTTGTTTTTTTTAATTAATAATTTACTATTTTTTATAAAAAATTATTGAAAAATAGAGTAAAAAATACCTAATATGGCGTAACTTACGCGTAAGTTACGCGTAAGTTACGTAACAAGAAGTGTAACTTACACGTAACTTAATTGATGCGAAAACTATAAATATCTAAAAAATATAGTTTTATTATATGGTTTGGTGGTTATTCCAGAAAAAAAGAGAGGATATTTCTTCGCATCCGCATCTAAAAAAGATAGAGGGTGCGCTAAAAAGTTCATTTAATAATATTAAAGGGGATATTTCTTCAATAACTTCACATATTCACAAACATAAAGGGCATATTACTGAAATTAATAAAAAATTAGAACAATTAGAAAAGAATATAGTCTATTTACATGGAAAATTAGAAAAAGAACCAGTTAAAAAAGAGGAAGATATGGAATTAGCTGAAGAAGAATATTCCGAGGATAATAAAGAGAAGATACTTAATAATTTAACCACAGTACAAACATCAATTCTAAGAAGATTAGCACACTTACAAACAGAAACAGATGAATCTTGGGTATCAACTAAGAATTTAACAGAGGATCTTTACCCAGAAAAGGAATATAGTAAAGTGAGACCTATGATGTCAGACTATCTAAATATTCTATTAGAGTTTGGATTAATAAATAAAATAAGAAAAAGAAGACAAACCTTTGTTTCTCTGTCAAAAAAAGCATTAGATTTGGTTCCCAAAACAAAACAAAAGAAATTAATTAAAATATTAGGTAGACATTAACCTCTTTTAGTACTTTCAGCACCAGGAGTTAAACCCGTTCTATTCATTCTATATAAATGGGTTTTTACAGGAGAATCAGTCAAACGGCCTAATTGTGCTTGGTGCTTAATTGGTGGTTTTGGTATCATAAAATTATTATCCCCCTCCATCTCCAACCAAAGTCCCTGATATTGTGAAGGGGTAAGAGAATATTTTTTTAATAAGGTTCTAAGTCTTTCATAACTTTGGCCTGTGATTTGACAAGAAGATTTTATAGGCTGTCCACTAATTAATAAATCACTTAAAGATTTGGATAGTTTTTTCTCTATAGCTATTCTAGCAAAATGAATTGTACTTCTACTTGCCATCATTTATCTCTTTAATATTTATCTTATAAACCTTCTGTTAACAAATATTTATAAATTAAAAAGTATTTATCTATAGAGGTGATACTCTTGATGAAACACTTAACAAAAAAAGTTAGAGGTTTAGATATATTAGATCTTAAGCTAATGCATCTAGCTATGGTATTTTTAACATTGTTTGCTTTATTACTTATACCTCAATTTATGGATTGGGTGCATGGACAAAGTAAATGGTTAATGTTAGGAATAGCAGTAGTTTTATTCATAAGACCCTGCTATAAATTTTGGAAAAAATAAAATGGAATGTAAATATAAAGTTTGTAGATATAATACAACAGCTGGTTGTACATTTGAATATATAGAAAAAGTTAGAGAATTAAAAAGATTAGAGGGATTAAGAAGTAAAAGATCCACACAAGTACCTAATTTTTCTTCACCAGGAGTATTAGAAGCTATGACTAAAACATTAAATAGGCAGATAAGAATAGTAAGAGGAACAAGATTAACAAGAAGACATTTAGAAACAGCGATTACAATATAGCTAAAACTTTTAAGCAAAAATCAAAACTTCTATTAGTTCGTTTTAAGTAAACTAACTTCCTATAATGATACTTATATGAACAAATGCCCTAAAATGGTCTTATTTTGCTCTAAAGCCAGGGAAAACATTATAAATTAGCTTTATTATTAAAAATTAGAATGGATTCAATAGATGATGCTTTTTATCAAGAAAATAAATCTAATGTAGGCTTAGATGAACCTTCAATGGAAATTAATCCTTGGGAGATCCTTTTGTATTCCCCTATCTGGGTTCCTTGTATGGCTTTTGATTATATAACAGAAAAATTGGGTTGTGATATTTTCTTAGCAGAGGGGGCTATGGATTTTCTTAGATATAGATTAGGTCTACGTATTACTACTAAGAAGTAAATACAGATAGAAAGGTTTATAAATAAATATTTATTGATTAAGTTATGACTTTAGAATTTTTAATGCTCACAGATAGAAAAGGCTCAAATCCAGGTGGAAAAGGCAGATTTTCTCTATTTGGTAGACCTATTGAAGCTTATTTAAAATATTGTGTTGGTAATAGATTAAACCCAAAAAGTTACTTAGATTCAACACATCAGCCTGTTTATGAAGCTTTAACTCTTGCTCTGGCTAAAAGATTAGGGCTCCATGTTCCTCGTTTTTGGACACTTGAAAACCCTAATAGGGATGTAAGTTTTAGATATGGTAGTGGAAGGACTGATAAAAAAATTAAATCAAATTTACCCTATTTTTTTGTATCTGAACTTGTAACAGGGCTTGAGAATGAAGATATAGCAAGGCAAAGGGCTGCTCTAAATGAAGAGAAGATGTATAGAGATATGTTAAATATTACAGATATTTCAGGTAGAAAACAAAATTATGTATTTATTAGTGAACCTGGCCATGAGTTTTTATTATATATTGATTTAGGGTGTAGTTTTGTAGATGCTCATGATGGAGTTATAACCCAAAGAAATATTCATACTAAAGGAAGAGAATTACATTCTAAAGATAGAAGAAGACTAATAAAATCTCTTAAAAAATATTGGATAGAAACAGCCCACCAGGGAGAAATGTTAAATTTAGGAGATTTAGTTGAAAATTTTCCTCATGTAGAAATACCTTCTTTAAATCCTACTAGGGGGAGATCTTTAGATACTCTTTTATCAAGAGAAGAGGTAGAGGAGATACAAAACCTTTGTTTGGTTAGTTTTAATTCTATATTAAGGAAATATAAGGGTTCTGGAAAGGTTTTTAAGGATAAATCTAAATAACAAGGTTTTTATACAAAAAGTCGTATAATATACCTTATAAGAATTATTTAAAGGAGTGATAAAATATGGCATTAAGAGACTTAGTATTAAGACCAGTTAGAAATAGACATGAAGATCCTGAAAATCCAAGACCTTCTTTTGAAACTAGGTTAACACCATTACATGGATTAAGAGTTGTTTCACCAGAACAAGCAGGAGGAACTTTTGAAATTGATAAAGAAGCTGTTTTTCAATATATGAGATATAAAATAAGAGATGTTATAGAAGAGGATGATTTAAAAGAATTAAAGAGTAAAGGAGTTGATTACCTAGAAATGGCAGTTCATTCTCCATCATGGACTTTAGTATATCACATTACTTTTATGGAAGGAATTTTACCTAAAGAAACTTTTGATAGATTAAGCACTGTTTTAGGAGAACTTTCATTATTAGAAAAGACAGAAATTTATCATTAAAACTATAGCAAGGGAGGTGGTTACCTTATTAGAGAAGCTTGAAACAGAATTGAAACTAAGAGGTTTTAGTAATTTAACTATTTATGCATATCTAAGACATAATCAAAACTTTCTAAAATTTATCAAAAAATCACAAAATAAGATTAAAGGAGAGGACATTAAATCTTACCTAGCCCACTTAATAGAAACAAACAAAAAACCAGCAACTATATCTTTAATACTTTCATCTCTAAAATTCTTCTACAAAGAAGTATTAGAAAAAGACATTTTCACGAAGATAAAATCACCAAAACTAGAAAAAAAGATACCAATTGTACTAACAAAGGAAGAAGTTAAAAAATTACTAAAAACCCCAAAGAAATTAAAGCACAGGTTAATGTTAGAACTAATGTATTCTTCAGGTTTAAGAGTGTCAGAAGTGACAAAAATGAAAGTTAATGACTTAGAATTAGAAAATAAGATGGGAAAAGTAATTTCAGGTAAAGGAAAAAAAGATAGAAATATTATTCTTTCAGAAAGTTTTATTCAACACTTAAAGAAGTATGAATCCAATTCAGAATATTTATTCCCTGGAAATGATAATGGTCATATATCGACGAGGGCAATTCAAAAAATAATAAATAATGCAGCAAAGAAAGCAGAAATAAAGAAAAGAGTTTTTTGTCATGCATTAAGATCAAGTTTTGCAACACATTTACTGGAATCAGGGACGGACATAAGAATTATTCAGGAATTATTAGGGCATTCAAACTTAGCAACAACAGAGAGGTATACAAAAGTTTCAGTAGAACTATTAAAGAAAGTTAAAAGTCCCTTTGATAACTTTTAAGCAAAGCTTAAAAGTTTTAGAGACTGAAATTTACTATCAATAATTAAAAATTTTAATAAAAATATGCCTCGAGGAGTCATCGACGACAACAAAAAAGTTTAAATAGGCATTAAATATAGCCTATTATATAATTTTATTTGAAAAAAGGGAGGAATTAACATGGGAAAAGTTATTGCAAAAAATATTGTTAAAAGAAAACCTGGCTTTCTTTATTACGTAGATGGAAAGGGTAATGTTTGCGAAGCAAAGATGTCCAGAGGTGGAAAAAAGAAGAAGAAAAAGAAGAAATAATCTTCTTTTTTTTAATTTTTTAAAAAGAGGTGTGTAAAAATAGCTGTAGCAGATTGGTTTCTGTCAAGAAGTGAAGCATTTAGATTACTATTAACAAAGTTTAGAAACCATAAATTAAATACAAAAAAGTCTTTCTACAAAGTTAAACAGACACATTGCATTCATGACAGACAATTAACAGTTGTGCATAAGAGATTAAGAACAGTAGAAAATCTACTAAGAAATATGCAAAAAGAAAGCCAAAAAATTAAAATTATTAAGAAAAACCAATAATTTATAAATTTCTTTTATTATTATTTTACTATGAAAAAACTTTATTTAATTTTCATATGTCTAATTTTATCTTCTTTATTAGTTGCTGCAGATGAACTTAATTTAGAAAAAAATAAACCTATAAACTACAAAGATCTACAATTTACCCTAATCTCAGTAGGAAACTCAAACACTATAAGGTTACTAATTGAAAACACAGAACAATTAATTGAGTTAAATAAATACATTGAGATTTATGACCTTAAAATTAAAAATATTCAAGCAGATTATACTTCACAAACAACTAAAATCTCCCTAGAATTACAAGCAGAATGTTTAATAGATGAGGATTGCACAGAATCAGATCCTTGTAAAGTTTCAATATGTAATTATAGAACATGTGAGTTTTCGCAAACAAAGCCAGGTTGTCCATTTGAAAGTGAATGTAAGACTACTGGTTCATTTGAGGAAATAAATAATAGACTTTCCTATTGTAAAGATGACAACACTTGGAGGCCAAGAAAATCTTATAAAGAAGAATGTAATCACAATTATGAGTGTTTATCCAATATATGTGACAATAATCAATGTGATAAACAATTATTTGGAGATGATAAAAAAATGGCACCAGCATGGATATTAATTGTAATTGGTTCATTATTATTAATAGAAGGTTTATTTGTTTTTTCCAAAACAAAAGTATCAAAAGAAATTCTTAAAAATATGTCTTTTTGGAGAGAAAAAACTTGGAAAGTCTTAGCAATTATAGAATTTATTGTTGGTTTAGTTTTTATTATTTGGGCTTTAGCCTAAATAACTTAGTTCTTTTTTTTCTTTTTCTTTAGCAGCTAATTTACCTTTACCTATTATACCTTTTAATTTAGCTTCAAATCTTTCAGCCTTCTCAATTAAAGGTTTAGGATCAACTTTCAAACCCAAATATTTATCTAATTCTTCAACTATTTTT
>CBFCXS010000009.1:0-10354 GCA_965602085.1 Candidatus Woesearchaeota archaeon | reverse complement strand
AAAAATTGATTGATGTAAAACTTGAAAAAAAGTTTGAAAATGTAAAACAAATTGTTCAAGATATTTTATCACAGAGAGAAAAAGCTAAATTAGGTATTAGGTGGCCTTTGGGAAAAGTTTCAGTTAGTTGTGAAGAAAAATTAAATGAATTTAGTGGGGTTATTAAAAATCAAACTAATGTTAAGAGTGTTGAGTTCAAAAAAGGTAAGTTAAATGTTTTGTTGGATACTAAAGTTACTCCTGAATTAGAATCTGAAGGTTATGCTAGAGAAGTTATGAGAGCAATCCAAGCTTTAAGAAAGAAAAATAAACTTGAGAGAAAAGATAGGATTAAACTGAGTATAAATTCTTCTTATGATATTTCTAAATTTAGTAAAGATATAAAGGAAAGAGTTGGTGCTAAAGAGATTATTTTTGGAGCTAAAAAATATAAAATTTATTCGAAAGAGAAGGTAAAAGGACAAGAATTTGATATTAGTTTCCAAAAAGTTTAAATATAGTTTTAATATATTTTATAGTAGAAAAGAGGTAGATTTGATGAAAAAACTATTAGTGTTTATTGTGCTGTTTTTATTTATGGTTAGTTCTAGTTTTGCCTTTTCATTGAATGATGTTGTTGGTTATGTATCTGGATTAAATAATGAACCAGAAGTTAATTTGAATACCCCTTCTGAAAATCATATTTATAGTGGGAATAATATTTTAGTTGGTTGGACTTATTCTGATGTTGAAGGTGATGCACAAGAAGCTTATTTAATTGAAGTTGCTAGTGATTTTCAATTTTCTGATTCTAGATTTATAGGTGGGACTGATGATACTAAAGAAAAAAATATTAATCTTAGAAGAGGTGAAGGAGAATATTGGATAAGAGTGAGAGTAAAAGATAAATATTCTTGGAGTGATTTGAGTAATGTAAGGGGATTTTATTTAGATTTAAGTGATAAAACCTGTGTTGATGGTTCAGAATTTTGGAAGTGTTCAAATAATGTTCCATTTTATTGTGATGGTGGAACTTTGATAGAGGATTGTTCACAATGTGGTTGTGGGATTAATTCAATTTGTCAACCTAGTGGTAGATGTTTAGCATTAACTTGCAGAGATGGAACTGGTTATAGTGAGTGTTCTAGTGATAAACCCTTTTATTGCCAAGCAGGTAATATGATTGAATTGTGCAGTTTATGCGGATGTCCTACTGGAAAATCTTGTCAGGCTGATGGAAGCTGTACTTCTGCTGTATTGGTGACTCAACAAGCTGGATTAGGTGCTAAACCCTTGTCAATATTGGAAAGAATAGCTTTATTCTTCAAAGGAATTTTTGGTCAGTAAGAAATAGATTTATAAGTTTTTCTATACTATAAAATACTATATTTATAAGGGGGAGTTATAATGACTAAAAAAGAATATAAAATACAAAATATAGTAGTATCATCTTCTCTAGAGCATGATATTCCTTTAGTAAAATTAGCAGAGGCATTACCAAATACAGAGTATAATCCAGAACAATTCCCTGGATTAGTTATGAGAATAAAGGAGCCTAAAACTTCAGCTTTAATTTTTAGTTCTGGTAAAATTGTGTGTACAGGGGCTAAATCAATACCTAAAGTTAAATTATCAATAATAGCTATAATTAAAAATTTAGCTAAAATTAAGATAAAAATAAAGATCAAACCTAAGATTATTGTTCAAAATATGGTTGCTTCTGGAGATATAGGGATGGATTTAAATCTAAATTCATTAGCTATGAAGTTGGAAAATACAGAATATGAACCAGAACAATTCCCTGGATTAGTTTATAAATTACCAGGCACAAGAGCTACATTTTTGCTTTTTAGTAATGGTAAGATTGTCTGTACTGGTACAAAATCTGAGGGTAAACTAAAGGCTGCTGTTGATATGCTTGTTAAAAATCTTAATAAGTTAAAGAGAAAGAAGTAATTCAGTACAATAATCTTTATTAGTTAGATTATTTATTTTTTCTTTTTTATAAGCGGAGGGTTAATGGTAGATGCATCTGAACAAATAGAGAAATTTAAGGAGTTTTTTGACTCTAATTATCTTGATGATTTACATGAATTATCTAAAACTGGTAAAGCTTCTCTAATAGTTGATTTTTCTAAATTAAATAGAGAGGATCCTGATTTAGCAGATCAGTTATTAGATGAGCCTGATGAAACATTAAAAGCTGCAGAAGTTTCTTTGGGACAGTTTGATATTGAGGGTGTTGAAGATATTAAAATTAGATTTAGAAATTTACCTGCTTCACAAAGATTGAGAATTAGAGATATAAGAAGTGAACATATTGGAAAATTTATTTTTATTGAAGGCCTTGTGAAACAAGCTACAGATGTTAGACCTCAGGTTACAACTGCAAAGTTTGAATGTCCTGCATGTGGTAATGCAATATCAATTATACAAGTTGATGTTAAATTTAAGGAACCAATTAGATGTAGTTGTGGTAGGCATGGTAGATTTAGATTAATTGGTAAGGAATTAATTGATGCACAAAAATTAGTGATTGAAGAGAGTCCAGAATTTTTAATTGGTGGTGAACAACCTAAGAGATTGTCTATTTTTTTGAAAGGAGATTTAGTTGAACCAATAATGGAAAAGAAAACTACTCCCGGTAGTAAAATTCAGATTATAGGTGTAATTAATGAAACCCCTATTTTTTTGAAATCAGGCTCTGCTTCAACTAGGTATGATTTGATGATGGAATCAAATTTTATTGAACCCTTGGAAGAAAGTTTTGAAGATATTAAATTAAATGTAGCAGATATAAAAGAAATTAAGAAATTAGCAAAAGATTCTAAAGTTTATGATAAACTTATTGGTTCTATTGCCCCATCAATATTTGGTCATACTAATATAAAAGAGGCTTTAGTTCTGCAGTTGGTTGGTGGAGTTAAGAAAGAGAGAAAAGATGGAACAAGTATAAGAGGGGATATGCATGTGCTTTTAGTTGGTGACCCTGGTGCTGCTAAGTCTTCTATGTTAATGTATATATCAAAAGCTGCCCCTAGAGCGAGATATGTTGCTGGTCGTGGAGTTTCAGGTGCTGGTTTGACTGCTGCTGTTGTTAAGGATGAATTCTTGCATGGTTGGGCTTTAGAAGCTGGTGCTTTGGTACTAGCTAATAATGGTATAGTTTGTATTGATGAGATGGATAAAATAAATGTTGAAGACACTAGTGCATTACATGAAGCTATGGCACAACAACAGATTAGTATTAGTAAAGCAAATATTCAAGCTACTTTGAAAAGTCAGACAACTGTTTTGGCAGCTGCAAATCCTAAGTTAGGTAGGTTTGATCCTTATCAACCAATTGCTTCACAAATTGATATGCCTCCTGCTTTAGTTAATAGATTTGATTTAATTTTTCCTGTGAGAGATTTACCAAATGAGAAGATGGATACAAAAATTGCTACTCATGTTTTAACTGTTCAACAAAGAGAGGGTGGTGTTGATCCTGCAATTCCTATTCCTTTGTTTAAAAAATATCTTTCTTATGTAAAAACTCATTGTAGGCCAAAATTAACAGAGAGTGCTATAGATGAAATTAAAACTTATTATGTTAAATTAAGGAATACTGGTTCTGTAGGTGATGATGCTGTTAAACCTATCCCAATAACTGCAAGACAATTGGAAAGTTTAATTAGATTGTCTGAAGCTTCTGCTAAGATTCGTTTGTCTAAGAAAGTTACTAGATTAGATGCTCGTAAAGCTATATCAATTTTAAATGCATGTTTGAAAGCTGTTGGTTTTGATCCTGAAACTGGACAGTTGGATATTGATAGGATAAGTACTGGGATTCCTACTGCACAAAGAAATAAAATAATTGTTATTAGAGATATAATTAGTAAGTTTGATAAAGAAGGTAAAAAAACAATTCCTATTGAAGATATTATGGCTGAAGCTTCTGAAAAAAATATAACTGAAAGTAAAGTAGAAGAAGTAATTGAGAAGTTGAAAAAAGAAGGAGAAATATTTGAACCTAAACGTGGGTTTATTCAGAAGATTTAAAATGCCACAATTAAGACAGACAGCCTTTAAGATTTGGATTGGTGATTTACTTAAAGCTGAGTATGTTGAAAATAAAGGAGAGTGGGAACCAAATTTTTTTGTTATTGATGGTAAAAATGTTTCAAGAGTTAATTTAGTTGCTTCTGTTGTTTCTGTTTATGAAAATAGTGATAGGACTATGAAGAGTGTGGATGTAGATGATAGTTCTGGTTCTGTTTCTTTGAAAGCTTGGGGTGAAGATATTAAGTTGTTAAATTTTGAAATTGGTGATATTTGTTTGATAATTGGTAGACCAAGAAATTCTGGTGGGCAAATTTTTGTTACACCTGAGATTGTTAAGAAGTTGGATATTAATTGGGCTAAATTGCGTAAGTTGGAATTGGAGAAGTTGTATGGTTCTAGAGAAAGAGTTGATAGTGTTTCTAATAGTGAAGTTGAGAAACCAGTTGATAGTTCCAGACAAAAAGTTTTAAATATACTTGAAAAATCTGGAGAAATAACATTTGATGATTTGGTCTCAAAGTCTGGTGTTAATGAGGAAGACTTAAAAGGGATAATAAGCGAATTATTGAAAGAAGGAGAGATATTTGAGCCAAAACCAAATTATCTCAAGGTTGTATGATGGATTATGAAAAATTATTGAAAAAGGCTAAAGAAAGTTTACCTAAGACTTTAATTAAAAAGGAAAGGTTTGAAATTCCTAAAGTTAAAGGTCATGTAGAAGGAGTTAAAACTATAATAACTAATTTTGCACAAATTTGTTCTATTTTACATAGAGATGTGAGTCAATTATTGAAATATTTGCAGCGTGAGTTAGCTGCGCCCGCTACTATTGATGGTCCTAGATTAGTTTTAGGCCGTAAAATAAGTTCTGGTTTGATTAATGATAAAATTGAGAAGTATGCAAAAGAGTTTGTTCTTTGTGGGGAATGTGGCAAACCAGATACTAAATTAATTAAAGAAGATAGAATTTTAGAAAAGAAATGTATGGCTTGCGGTGCAAAACATCCTGTAAGATCTAAAATATGATTTATGTTAAAATTCATAAGGGTTCTGAGAAAATAGTTACTTCTTTGTGTGACTCTGAATTAATTGGTAAAACATTTAAGGAAGGTAAGTTTGTATTAAATGTAAGTGAGCAATTTTACAAAGGCGATTTAGTAAAAGAGGAAGAAGTTGAAAAGATTTTAGTTGATGCTATGGATTTGAATATTGTTGGTGAGAGGAGTTGTGATATTGCTCTGAAATTAGGTTGTATTTCAAAAGAAAATATTTTAGTTATTCAAAAGGTGCCACATGCCCAGTCAATTTTATTATGAAGCAATAATACAATTAAGACCTGCTGATGAGAAGGTTGTAGCTTTTGTTAGGAGTCAACTTGAAGAGAGAGGAGCATTTATTTCTAAGGAAGAAAAATTGAAGACTGGTATTGATTTATATGTGAGTGATCAGAGATTTGCTCGTGCTTTGAGTAAGAAATTAAAGAAGAAGTTTGGTGGTGAAGTGAAACTTACGCGTAAGTTACACACCATTAGTAAAAGTTCTGGTAAGCCACTTTATAGAGTTACAGTTCTGTTTAGGTTGAAAGATGAATGATGATTTTAAGGAAGTAATTCAATTACTGTATAAATGTTCCCCAATTTTATTAAAAAATCCAGAAGTGATGACTGGATGTGATATATCTGATGAAGAGATAGAAGAAATAAAACAAACCAAAAAACTTTCAATTAAGGTATTAGAACATGTTGCCGGAGATGATTTCTTTGAAACCTATTATGATGAAGTTAATTTAACTAAGGGCGAGGCTGTAAAAGTTGGAAGATTTTTATCCAAAACTGCTAAATTTTATTTTGAAGAACTGCAAGAAAAGTTATCTTTTTTGAAAGAGTAAAGTTTAAGTAATATATTTCTCTTTTTTTAATTATAAATGGAGTTGGATATAAAAGAATTTTTAGCAATTTGTGTAATATTAGTTATATTTGGTGGAATAAATTATTTAGTATTTGTTTATGACAATCAATCTAGTTTGATAAATATACAAGGGAAGGTAATAAGTGAGCAGAGTGTTGAATTAAATGAGAAAGATTCTATACTAGAACAAGAAAAACTTCTTAATGAAGATAAAGATGGTGATGGTTTAACTCTAAGAGAAGAAAGAAGTTTGATGACTTTTGATACTAATATAGATTCTGATGGTGATTCTGTTCCTGATAAATATGATGAACATCCTATGACTGGTGGTAGAATGATAGTAAAACATCTTGAGTGGGATTATTCTGGAAAGCATTGGACTTATGATTTGCCTATTCCTTCAGATGTAATAACTTATTATGAACAAAAACCAAGACCAAGATGGGCTAGTGATTATTCTTATTTCTCAGAATTTATTGATGTAAATGATAAAGGGGTTGAGATTTTAGCTAGTGGATTACAAGATTTTATTGATCAATATTCAGAAATTTATAAGTGGGATTATTATGATAAAGTTATGTTTGTAGTTAGTATGGTTAGACAGTTGCATTATATTTCTGATGTTTATGTTGGTTTTGATGAGTTTACTAAATTTCCTATGCAAACTTTAAATGATGGTACAGGTGATTGTGAAGATATGGCTATTCTTTCTGCTGCAATTTTGAAAAAATTAAATTATGATGTTAAACTTTTATATTTAGATATTCCTGATAGGATGAATCATGTAGCTATTGCTGTTCTTGGAGATATTTCTGGAACTTACTTTGAAAGAGATAATAAAAAATATTTTTATGTTGAAACAATAGCTAAGTATAATTTTGGTGAATTCCCCTCACAATGGGTTGGTGGTGAAGGAATCTTAATTGATTTGAAAGAATAACATTTATAAACTCAATTTTTATTCTATTATTTTTATGTCTAGAAAAAAAGAAGCAGCAAAAAAGCAAGAACAAATACAAAGAGAGATTTCTAGAGTTAGATTGCCAAGAGAAAATCAAGTATTAGGTATAGTTGATCAAAGACTTGGTGCCTCACGTATGAGGGTGAAATGTTTAGATGGAAAAACAAGAATCTGTAGGATACCTGGTAGGTTGAAGAGAAGGTTGTGGGTGAGAGAAGGAGATTTGTTGTTAATTGAAAAATGGGAGTTTGATGGTGACAAAAAAGGAGATGTTATATTTAAGTATAGGGCTTCACAAGTTGATTGGTTGAAAAGAAATGGTTATTTGAAAAAATTAGAAGAAATAGAAGAATTTTAAAATGCAAGAATTGATTATCCCAAAATTAAGAGTTGCTGTTCTTATTGGTACGAAAGGTGTAACAAAAAAGAAAATTGAAAAGGCAACAAAAACTAAAATAACTATCTCAAAAGAAGGTGATGTAATTATAGAAGGGGAGTCTTTAGATTGTTTTGTAACTGAAAAAATTGTTAGAGCTGTTGGGCGTGGTTTTAATCCTGATGTTGCGCTTCAATTAAAAAATGAGGGTTATGTTTTAGAAGTTTTGAAGATAACTGATTATGTTGGTAAATCTTTGAAGAAATTTGTGAGAATTAAAGCAAGATTAATTGGTACAAAAGGTAAAGCAAGAAAAGTTATAGAAAAATTGACTAATACAAATTTAGTTATTTATGGAAAAACTGTTTCTATAATTGGAAGACATGAAGATGTAATAAATGCAAAGGAAGCTGTGAAATATTTGTTAGAAGGAGCTCCGCATGGAAATGTTTATAACTTTTTAGAAGGAGCTGTTAGTAAAAGGAAATGAAAATAACAAGAGCAGAGGAATTGGCAAAAGAGCAGAGAGAAATTTCTGTTTCTGAATTTTTTACAAAGAATAGACATTTGTTAGGTTTTGATAATCCTATTAGGGCTTTGTTAACCACAATAAAAGAATTAGTTGATAATGGTTTAGATGCAACAGATGATATGAAAGTCTTGCCTGATATAAAAGTTAAAATTTCAAAAATTTCTGAGAATAGATTTAGAATTAGTGTTGAAGATAATGGTCCTGGTATAGTTAAGGAACAAATTCCTAAGGTCTTTGCTAAATTGTTATATGGAAGCAAGTTTTTTAAGATAAAACAATCTCGTGGTCAGCAAGGGATTGGTGTTTCTGCTTCTGTTTTGTATGCGCAAATGACTACTGGACATCCTGTTAAGATTATTTCTAAAACAGGTCCAAAGAAAAAAACACACTATTATGAATTACATATTAATACAATGAAAAATGAACCTGAAATTTTACAGGAGAAATTTATTGATTGGGATAAAAAGCATGGAACTAAAGTTGAATTAGAATTGGAAGCACAGTATATTAAAGGTAAAAGAGGTGTTGAGGAATATTTGAAACAAGTTGCAATGGTTAATCCACATTTGATGTTAACTTATACAGATCCTGAAGGTAAGAAAAAAGTTTTCCAGAGAGTTACTCAGAAATTACCTGTTGAACCTAAACAAATTAAACCTCATCCTTATGGTGTTGAGATTGGAATCTTAATGAAAATGATGAAGATTAGTAAGCATACTAAATTAAAATCTTTTTTAGTAAAAGAATTTTCAAGGGTTAGTCCAAAAGTTGCTGATAAAATAATTGAGTTAGCTAATTTGAAGGCAAGTTTTCCATGTAAAAATATAACTCGTGCTGAAGCTGATTCTCTGATAAAAGCTATAAGTAAAACTAAAATAATTGCTCCTGCTTTGAATTGTTTGAGTCCAATTGGTTCTGACTTATTAGAGAAAGGTTTGAGAAAGGAAGTTAAAGCTGATTTTTATGCTACAATTTCTCGACCTCCTAGTGTTTATAGAGGTTTTCCATTTTCAATTGAAGTTGGAATTTGTTATGGTGGTGAATTAAAATCTGATGAGTCAATGAGAATTTTAAGATTTGCAAATAAAGTTCCTTTGTTGTATCAACAGAGTGCCTGTGCTGTTACAAAATCTATAACTACAACTCAGATGAGATCTTATGGTTTGCAGCAGTCTCGTGGAAGCATACCAGTAGGTCCTGCTTTAATTGTTGTTCACATTGCTTCTGTTTGGGTTCCATTTACTTCTGAAAGTAAGGAAGCAATAGCACATTATCCTGAAATTATTAAGCAAGTTAAGTTGGCATTACAAGATGTTGGTAGAAAATTAGGAAGTTATATTAGAAAAACTGTAAAAGTTAGAGAGCAAAAGGAGAGAGCTGATTTGTTTGAGGCTTATATACCAGAAGTTGCTGGTTCTTTGGCTAAGTTGAGTGGTGAGAAAAAAGATAAGTTAGAAAAGAATTTGAAAATTATTCTTAAGAAAGACTTACCTTTAATACTTGGAGAAAATGGCAAAGAAAAATCAAAGTAAAGAGGATTTAGTAAAATTAGGAAAAGATTTGGTTAGTCAGATTAAGAAAAAGAAAAATCCTTCTGTTGATGTTCCTATAAGGGCCTTAAGTAATGTTAGTTTCAATAAAAAGAAAAAAACTTTAGAATTAGGTAATAAAACTTCCAAAAGGTCTTTTTTTAATCTAACTAATGCAAAAAGATTTTTACAAACTCTGGAAGTTGCATCTATTTGTAAAAATTTGTTAACCTCTGGAAAACACGCAAGTTTAAGAGATGTATTTTATATGGCTAAGAGAACTATCCCTAAAACTAAAGTAAATTTAGTTGATGAACAGTCTGAATCTGATAATGTTATTGAAGATTTGGAAGTTGTAACTGAAAATTCTCGTGAAAGTTTGAATGTGAATGCAAATAAAAATGGTTCAGTTTCTGGAGAAGTTGTAATTGTTGATAAAGGAGATACAATTGATTGGGGTAAAATGGGAAGTGGTGGTTGGTCTATTCCTTCTAATGTTGAAAATATTAAATTTAAGAAAGTTCAGGCTAAGTATGTTTTGTATATGGAGAAGGCTGCTGTTTGGGAGAGATTACATGAGGATAAATTCTGGGACAAAAATAAATGTATAATTATGAGTTCACAAGGCCAGACAACTAGGGGTATTAGAAGATTATTGGAAAGATTGCATTCAGAGCATAAATTACCAATCTATGTTTTAACAGATTATGATCCTTGGGGGGTGTACATTTATTCTGTTTTGAAGTTTGGAAGTATATCTTTAGCTCATATGTCCAAAAAATTAGCTATACCGGATGTTAAATTTTTAGGAATAACTGCGGATGATATTAAAAATTATAAATTAGAGAAGCATTTGATTAAGTTTAAAGAGAGTGATAAATCTCGTTTGAAACAAATTTCTAGATATGAGTGGTTTGCAAAAAATAAGCCATGGCAGAGACAGTTTAAATTGATGAAAGAGATGGGTGCTAAAGCTGAAATACAAGCATTGAGTTCCAGGGGTATTAGTTTTATTTCTGATAAGT
>CBFCXS010000008.1:0-10811 GCA_965602085.1 Candidatus Woesearchaeota archaeon | reverse complement strand
TGTTCTTTTTGATCTATGTTTATTTTACCATTGTTTACTAAGTGTAGCATTGGGATGAATGTGTAAATTTTGTCTTCTTTTTTGTTTGATGGAACTAGTTGTGAGAATGTGAGTGTCTCTGAGTTTTTGAAGAAGCTTGTGATTTTACTGTAGAGGTTTTTTATTAGTAATGTTATGTCTACTTTTTTTGTTGGTATTCTTGCAGGTCTTAGTATTTGTTCATCTTTTCTTTTGATTAATCTTCTTTGGTCGACATTTAATGCACCTGAAAGAGCTGAGACTAGTTCTTTTAGATTTACTTTTCTTCTTCTGGTTTGAGGTGTTTTGATGAGAAGTTTTGGTATCTGTAGTTCTGTGTATTCATTGTTTTCCATTTCTTCTAGTAATTCTTCTGATGGGTATAGTAGTGTGTCAAAATTTGCTATGTGTTCTGAGATTAGTCTATGTGACTTTAATCTTAGTAGGATGGATGAAGCTAAGATTACTTTACCTGAGATGAAGAAGTTGTGTTCCTTTAATGTTTTTATTTTTTGTATGTATTTGTTTGTTAATTTAGTTATATCTAAATCCCAAGGGTCTAATTCTTCCTTGTTTACTAGGTCTAGGATTATAGATTGCCAAGTGATTTCTTTTTCTTTTGTTATTAGGTTGTATATTTTATCTTGCATAGATTTGTTAGGGATTAGTTGTTTTTAAAGGTTACTTGGTTCTCTGTATTTGATATTTATTAGAGTAAGAGAACTCTGAACCCTGGAAGAAAAACCCCGCGAAGGGGCAGTTCTCCCTGGGAAAAAAGAGGTGATGACTTTTTATTTTGATAAGATAATTTATAAGAATTTATATTCTGTAATTATTTCGTAATGGTTACAGTGTTGGAATATATATATTAGAACTATTTCTTCTCTTCTTTAGGTTTTGGTTGTTCTTTACTCTTGAATTGAGTATATTTACATGAACCGCAAGTTTGCCTGTCTTTGTGCTCTGCTAGGAAAATTCCTGGGCCACATTTTGGGCATGTTGCTTTTCTTTTAACTGTATTACCCTCTACTGTATACTTTGAATATCTTTTACTTGGAACTTTGTTTTTCTTTTTTTTCTTTGCCATTATTTAGCTTCCTCTTTTGGTTCTTCTTTTTTCTCTTCTGGTTTAGGTTCTTCCTTTGGTTTCTCTTCTACCTTAGGAGCTTCAGCTGGTTTTTGTTCCGCAGGAACCTGTTCTGCAGGTTTTTCTTCTTTCTTTTCTTCTTTAATTATTTCTAATTTTTTCAGGGAAGCTTCATCTTTGTAAATATTTGCTATGACTTTAGAAGTTCTTTTGCCATAAATTTGATTTATTTGTTTTACAACTACTAAGTTTTCTTTTGTGTTGAATTTTTTTGCAAGTTCTGTTTGCAATTCTTTGTTTGATGGAGTCTTATCCATTGAATCAACTTCTGCTAGAATTTCTTTTCTATTTAACAGTTCATTATCTTTTTCTTCTAGAATTTTTATGTTCATCTTACTTTAATTGCATATTCTCCTTTCGCTGATACACCAATGTGTTTTGCTATCTCTGATTTCTCTGCATCTAAAATGAAAACTCTTCCTTTCCAATTTTCTGAGAACTGATTACCATTACATAAAGGACACTTTGCTCCTGTTACAAATATTTTACATTTCTTACAAACTTTTCTCATTTTTTAGCTACCTTCTTAACTACTACTTTCTTTTCTCTTTTTATTTCTTCTTCAATCCATTTTTGTGTTCCTAATCTTGGCTGTCTCATAGTTAAACCAATTTTAGGATTCATTGGATCTTTATATGATATAGCTATAACCCTTGCTACACATTTATCATTAAGTTTTAAAGTTTTCTTTGATTCTTTTCCTGTTAATGTGTTTGTTTTTGCAAAGCTTACGAAGTCATCCATTGTTTGTGAGATGTGAATCATTCCATCAATTGAGCCTATGTCTATGAATGCTCCAAATTCTGTGATTTCTGAGATGTTTCCTAGCACTACTTCCTGCATTTCTGGCTTGAATGTTATTGCCTCGAAGATAGTGTCATAGTATGCTGCTCCATCTCCTGGTATAATTATGCCATCTTTTACTTCTTGGATATTTGTAATACCTATAATTACCCCTAAATCCTGGCTTATGTGGTTGCTTAATCTCTCTGTTAATTCCTTTAGAATAGCCTGTTCAGTGTTTTCTGTAAATAGGTCTGGTGATACTCTAATGTGTCCCTTTACTTTGATTTTATAAAACATTTTGTAAAATAAGGTATTTTTTTTGCCTGATAGTAATTATTGGAATTTTTGCCTTTTTAAGCTTTTCTTTTAGTCCTTTGTCTTGGGTTGCTACTATGATATTTTTTTGTTCTAGGATGAGATTGTCTACTATTTTGTCCTGTTTTGTCTTGATTATATTTATTTTCTTTATGAAGGTTCTTGCTAATTTTTCTCCTGGCTTGTTTTTTAGTTCGTTTAGAGTGTGGTCTATTATGTAGGGTTCTTTTAGATTTAAATTTTTTAGTTGGCTTAATATGTCTATCTTGTATTTTAGTGCTGTTAAAATAAAATCTGTGTCTAAGATTACTTTCATAGAATTAAGGTGTTAAAATGTATTTTTAAAGTTATTGTGTGTAAGGGGAATATTCCTTAGCTAAGAACTTTATTGCTATAGCTTCTTTTATTGGTTCATCAATTTCTAATAAAGCTTCTACTCCTTTGGTTATAAGAAAATTTCTTAAGTTTGGATGAAGAGGTTGATATCTTAAATCTTTTAATTTTTGTATATAACCAATAAGTCTATCTATTGGTTCATCTACTTCTTTTCTTTGTCCAAATTCTTCTATAACTCCTTGTCTTGTTGACATTTTTATTTTCCTAAAAGTTTATCTAATGTTTCTGAAAGTTTTGTAAATGGAATTAATGGTTTACCTAAATGAATGTCTGCTCCTGCATTTAAAACTTCTTTAACTATATCTTTGGGTTGTGAACAAAATAAAACTATTGGTCCTTTAAAACCAGATTCTCTTGCTTGTTTTGTTAGTTCTAAACCATTTCCACCAGGCATATCATAATCTGTTACTATTGCATCTACTCCTGGATTTTGTGTTAAATATTCAAATGCTTTAACACCATTTTCTTCTGCATGTGCTTGATATCCAGCTATCTCTAAAACTCTTGTACTAATCGTTCTAAGCATCTGTTCATCATCTGCTATTAGTATTTGTTTTGCCATTTTTATTCTCCTTTTTTAATCTTTTTAATAAAATGATTTCCTGCATAAACCATTAAAAGAGCAGTTAATCCATTAAAAGTTATATCATATATATCTTGTTCTTTAATTGCTTCTATTACTTTATAAGTATACATTCCACTTAAAAAGAAAGCTACTCTTACAGAATTCTCATTTGATAATATTCTTTCCAACAATCTTGGTTTTGTTGTTTGTAACATTTTATCCTGCTATTTTTAATGAATATTCATCCATTACAGTTTGAAGAAAATCTATAGCACGAGGATCTGTGTATACTTTTAATTCTTCTCTAGCTTTTTCAACTGTTTCTTGTCCTCTTAAAAGATAATCTCCAAGTTCTACTGCTCTTTCCAATTCATTTGGTTTTTCCATTTTATCCTGCTATATATTTTGGTTGATTTGCTGTTAAGTATTGTCTTTGTGCTTCAACTACTTTTCTAGCTCTTTGTCTTAATTTAACTAAATTAATTCTTTTTACTGCAGCATTAACTAAAGCAATCTCTAATTCTCCTGTATCAATACCTAACATTTTTCTTAATTCATTTGTCATTTTGATTTCCTCTTTTATTGATATTATAGTAGTGTAATTACTGCTTTATAAAGCTTTTGTTTTGTTATTCCTTATCAGTAATGACTACATTCTATATAAACAATTTTTAGAATTTTAAATTATTGCTCTAGAGAGGCTGTAGAGGGCAAATATTGGTGTTTTGGGGCAAGAAAGGTTTATAAAGAAAGAGAGCTTAATTATACATAACTTAAGGGGGTTTTTGCCTACAAATTTTATTCAAAAATGAAAAATACTAGTGAGGAAAAGCAAGAGTATAAAGCGGAAAGTATTACTGTTCTGAAGGGTTTGAAAGCAATTCAGCGCAGACCTGCAATGTATGTTGGTGATACTGGAGTAAGAGGTTTACATCATATAGTTTATGAGGCAATTGATAATTCTATAGATGAGGCAATGGCTGGTTATTGTGATGAAATTATTGTTACAATAAATAAAAATGGTAGCTTGAGTGTTGAAGATAATGGTAGAGGTATACCAGTTGGTATGCATCCTACTGAGAAAAAACCTGCTGTAGAAGTTGTTTTAACCACATTACATGCTGGTGGAAAGTTTGATCACAAAACCTACAAGGTTTCTGGTGGTCTGCATGGTGTAGGTATCTCATGTACAAATGCTTTATCTGCATGGTTAGAGGTTGAAATTTCTAGGGATGATAAAGTTTATTATCAAAGATATGAAAAAGGTATTCCTATTGGTGAACTTAAAAGCAAAGATGAGAAAAGAAGGACTGGAACTAAGATTACTTTCTTCCCTGACAAAGATGTTTTTTCTGTTATTGAATTTGATTTTAAAATTTTAAGTTCTAGGTTGAGAGAGTTAGCTTTCTTAAACAAAGGTTTGAATATAATTTTAGTTGATGACAGGATTAGTAAGAGAATTGAGTATCACTATAATGAAGGTATAATTGAATTTGTAAAATATCTAAATAAGAATAAAAAAGTTCTAAATGACAAACCAATTTATTTTGAGAAACAAGAGGATAGTGTGTTTGTAGAAGTTGCTTTGCAATATAATGATACATTTCAGGAGCATTTGTTTTCATTTGCAAATAATATACATACAATTGAGGGTGGAACTCATTTATCTGGTTTCCAGACTGCTTTAACCAGAAGTGTGAATGATTATATTAAGAAAAAAAAGAGTTATGATAAAAGATTAACTGGTGATGATGTTAAGGAAGGTTTGAGTGCAATAATTAATGTTAAATTGCCAGAGCCTCAATTTGAGGGGCAGACTAAAACTAAGTTGGGCAACTCTGATGTAAAAGGGATAGTAGATTCTGTTGTTTATGATAATTTAGTTAATTATTTTGAAGAGAATCCTTCTATTGCTAAATTGATAATTGGTAAATGTGTTGCTTCAGCTAGTGCTCGTGAGGCAGCTAAGAGGGCTAGAGATTTAGCTCGTAGGAAAAGTGTTTTAGAATCAGGTAGTTTGCCTGGTAAGTTAGCTGACTGTCAAGAAAGAGATCCTGCTAAATGTGAAATATTTTTAGTTGAAGGAGATTCGGCTGGAGGTTCAGGGATTCAAGGTCGGGATAGAAAGTTCCAAGCTATATTGCCTTTGAAGGGTAAAATGTTGAATGTTGAGAAAGCCTCAGTTGATAAAGTTTTCAAGAATGAAAAACTACAACCAATTATATTAGCTGTTGGTGCTGGAATTGGTGATGAATTTAATGTTGCTAAAGTTAGATATCATAAAATTATAATTATGGCAGATGCTGATGTAGATGGTCAGCACATTACTACATTATTGTTAACTTTCTTTTATAGATATATGAATGATTTAATTTCTAAAGGTTATTTATACATAGCTCAACCACCACTTTATTTAGTTAAGAATGGCAAACAAAAAACTTACTGCTACAATGATTCTGAATTGAAAGAAGTTTTACTTAAAGATTCAAAAATTCAAAGGTATAAAGGTTTAGGGGAAATGAATCCTCATCAACTTTGGAATACTACAATGGATCCTGAGAATAGAAAGATGAAACAAGTTACTATTGAAGATGCAATGAAAGCTGATGAAATATTTACTATATTAATGGGAGATGAGGTTGAGCCTCGTAGAGCATTTATTCAGGAGCATGCTAAGGAGGTTAAGAACTTAGATGTCTGATTCAGGAGTAGGAGGGATAGAGAGAGTGGATGAGATACTAGAAAGAAATAGATTAGATAGGGAAGATATAACTGGAGTGTTTGCAAGATTTATTTCTAAATATAGTGATCCTATGGGTAAAAAGGACATATTTGATGAGAGAATAAAAATTACTCTTTCAGATGGTTGTAAAAAAAATATGAATTTTATGAGATATTTAGAGTTGATAAGAATTGAAGAAATAGATTTAGTTTCAAATGGAAACCCAAGAAGAATATATGTAATGAATGATATAACAACATTGATTAAAGATAAATTGCCAGAGAAGATATTGAAAAGATTAGAAGATTACTCTGAAGGCCACTTAATAAGAAGGTGTGATAGAGGTCATATTTTGTTAGGTAGAAAAGGTCATAATTTTGGTTATTGAAATGGAAATTAAAAAAGCTTTAATTGAAAAGGAGATGCAGCAGAGTTATTTAGACTATGCTATGTCTGTAATTGTTTCAAGAGCTTTACCTGATGTTAGAGATGGTTTGAAACCTGTACATAGAAGGGTTTTATATTCAATGTATGAACTTGGTTTGATGCCAAATAAACCTTCTAGAAAGTGTGCGAGAGTTGTTGGAGACTGTTTAGGTAAGTATCATCCTCATGGTGATATGTCTGTGTATGATGCTTTGGTTAGAATGGCTCAGGATTTTAGTTTGAGATATCCATTAGTTAAAGGACAAGGAAATTTTGGTGATGTAAGTGGAAATCCTTCAGCGGCAATGCGTTATACAGAGTGTAAGCTAGCTAAGATAAGTGCTGATATAATATTAGATTTGGAAAAAGATACTGTAGATTTTGCTCCAAACTTTGATAATTCTACTAAGGAGCCTGTTGTTTTACCATGCAAGGTTCCAAATTTATTAATTAATGGAAGTTCTGGTATTGCTGTTGGTATGGCAACAAATTTACCGCCACATAATATTACTGAAGTTATTGATGGTGTAATTAAGCAGATTGATAATCCTGAAATTTCTATTGAGGATTTGTTTTCTGTAATTAAGGGTCCTGATTTTCCAACTGCTGGATTAATTTGTGGGCGTAATGGTATCTTAGAAGCATATAAAACTGGAAGAGGAAAGATAAATGTCAAAGCTAAAATATTAATTGAAGATAAGAGATTAGCAATTGTTGAAATTCCTTATATGATAAATAAAACTTCTTTAATTGAAAATATTGCTTCTCTTGTTAAGGATAAAAGAATTGAGGGCATCAGAGACATTAGAGATGAATCAGATAGAGATGGTATGAGAATTGTTATTGAGCTTAAAAAAGACCATGATCCTGAAGTTGTTAAGAATAAATTGTATAGATTAACTACACTTTCTACTTCCTTTGGGATAATTATGTTAGCTTTGGTTAATGGTGAGCCTAAGGTTCTTAATTTGAAGGAGTTAATTCAAGAATTTATTTTACATAGAAAATTAGTTGTTACTCGAAGAGCTAGATTTAATTTGAAAAATGCTGAGGCTCGTGCACATATATTAGAAGGTTTGAGAATTGCTCTGACTAACATAGATGATGTTGTAAGTTTGATTAAGAAAGCTGATAATGTAGTTGTTGCTCGGAAAGGTCTTATTGTTAATTATAAGTTGAGTGAATTGCAAGCTAATGCTATATTAGATATGAAGCTGCAAAGGTTGACTTCACTTGAGACTGAGAAATTAAATAAAGAATATTCTGAATTGCTTGTTTTAATTAAACAATTGAAAGAGTTGTTAGGTTCTGAATCAAAAATATTTTCTTTGATTAAGAAAGAATTATTAGAGATGAGAGAGAAGTATGGTGATGCTCGTAAGACTGAAATATTAGATGTTGAAGATGAAATATTTGAAGAGGATATGGTACAAGAAGGTGATGTTGTTGTTACTGTTACAAAATCTGGTTATATTAAACAAGTTCCTTTAGAGTTGTATAAACAACAGAAGAGAGGTGGGCAGGGAATAATTGGTACTGGAACAAAGGAAGAAGATGTTGTTGAGAATATATTTGTCACCTCTAATTTAAATTATTTAATGTTCTTTACAAATAAAGGGAAAGTTCACTGGTTGAAAGCTTATGAGTTACCTTTGGGTTCTCGTTATTCAAAGGGGAAGGCTATAGTTAATATATTACATTTGAAAGATAGTGAGAAAGTTGATAATGTTCTTCCTATAAAAGATTTTAATTCCAAAGAATTTATTGTATTCTGTACTAAGAAAGGTATAGTAAAGAAAACTCCACTTTCTGATTTTAGTAAACCAAGAAATGGTGGAATTTTGGCTATTAATTTGAAAGAAGGGGATGAAGTTGTGCAGACTAGGTTGAGTCCTGGTTCGTTGGACTTTGTAGTTTGTTCTGCAAATGGTTTAGCTGTTAGATTCAATGAGAAAGATGTTGCTGTAACTGGAAGGACTAGTAGAGGTGTTAGAGGTATAAGATTGCGTGCTGGTGATTCTATAATTGGATTTGAAGTTGCTGTAGATGAAGGTTCACTATTTACTGTAACTGAGAATGGTTATGGTAAGAGAACTTCATTTAGTGAGTATCACAAGATTAGGCGTGGTGGTAAAGGTGTTAAAAATATAATTGTGAATTCCCGAAATGGTAAAGTTGTAGGGGTGAAGACAGTTTTGGAAAATGATGAGTTGATTCTTGTTTCTGAGAAAGGTGTTGTGATTAGGATTAGTGTGAAAGATGTTTCTCAAATTGGTAGAGCTACACAAGGGTTTAGGGTTATGAAACTTAAAGAGGGTGATAGGGTAGCAATGGTTGCTAGAGTTGTATGAAGAGAATAAAAAGTGCAAGTACTACTAGACTAGGTTGTTTGTGTATGGATACTTTGATAGCATTGAAAAACAACCCTGAGAGTACTACTTTACAATCAAAATTAGAATTAATTACTGAAGCTATGAAAGAGAGACCCTTAGAAGAGAGGTTAGCAGTATATGGTAAAATGATTGGGGATTTGAATGCTGCTGTTAAAGAAAATAGATATGAAGATGTAGCAAATCTTAGAGATGGGATAAAATATTATAGTATACATATTTTATAGAGTTGTTTAGTAATTAAATTTTCTTTCGTAATCTTTATGATTCATCCATTCTAAAATAACATTTACTGGTTTGTTATTCATCTCATAACAAGCCCTTGTTTTTCAATTTTTTTAATTAGATTTGGATCCCAAGTCCATATAACTATCCCATCTCTTTTGTCTATCATTATTTTTCCGGATTCTTGTAAATAACTTAGAATATATTGAAATGTTTGATACATCATTTTTTTTGGTAATTTTTTCCAAAGTTGATATTTTCCATATTCTTGGCTATATTTTCTGATAGTTTTTTCTACCATAAGTACTGATTCTAATGTTGGACTGTGTAAAACTGTTTGTTGCATATTATATAAGTATATATAAGAACTAATATATAAAGTTTTTGTTGTTATTAAACTATCTCAGCCCAACCAATTAAGTGCCATCTGGTTCCATATCTTCTAGAAATAGTTAATCTTTCTTTTTTATCACAACTAACTGGAATTTTTAATGGAATGTCTGCTACATCTTTGTGAACCTCTGTTACTACACCTAGTGTTGTTGCTGCATTAACATTAATCATTAATGGCTCTAATTTTTTTATTGGTTCTACTTTTATTTCTTCCTTTGTCCCTACAGACCTTTCTAATAAGTGAACTTTTAATTTGAATTTTTCCCATGTTGGTGGTAATTTGTTTTCCAAACCTGCTATATTTCCTGTTAATGAATCTGCTTTAACAAAACTTGGGTCTAATGTAGTTAAGATAGCTGCATTACCACCTGGTATTAATTCTTTTACTTGTTCATTTCCTGTTTGTATTGAAACTATTTCTGTTTTAATTGGTTCATAAGTTACTTTACCCTCTTTTTCTATTTTTCTTCCTGGTTTTATTTCTATTTTATCTTTTAATTTTAATTTACCTTGTTTTAATGAGCCACCTATTACTCCACCTTTTAATTTTTCAATTTCTGTGTTTGGTTTGTTAATGTCGAATGATCTTGCAATTAAGAGTATAGGATCTTTTTTTAAATCTCTTTTTGGAGTTTTAAGATTTTTTTCTATTGCTTCTAGTAAATATTCTACATTTGCTTTGTGCTGTGCTGATAATGGGATTATTGGTGATTTTTCTGCAATTGTGTTTTTTATGAATGCTTTTATTTCTTTGTAGTTTTTTACTGCTTGTGCTTCATCTACTAGGTCAATTTTATTTTGGACTATTATAATATTTTTTAAACCCATTATTTCTAGTGCCATTAAGTGTTCTTTTGTTTGTGGTTGTGGGCATGTTTCATTTGCTGCTATTACTAAGATTGCTCCATCTACTATAGCTGAGCCTGAAAGCATAGTTGCCATTAAAGTTTCATGACCTGGTGCATCTACTAGGCTTATTTTTCTGATTAATGTCTTTGTTTTCTTTGTTGTGTAGGTTTTTCCATCTTTGTAGATATTTGCATCTGCGTAGCCTAATCTTATTGTGATTCCTCTCTTTAATTCTTCAGAATGAGTGTCTGTCCACTTGTTTGTTAGTAAATGTGTGATTGTTGTTTTACCACTATCTACGTGACCTGCTAGGAGTATACTTATTTCTGGTTGTTTATTCATTAAGATATAGTTTAGATATTTGATTTATAAAGGTTGTTGTAGGTTTGGATAACAGTCCCGATGACTTGTGATTACTTTATTGGTAAAAGATATTAGAATTAATTAAATTAGTATTTTACTATTTATTCGCTTCTGATTTCATTTCTCTTTAATCCTCAAGTAAATGAATATTATAGGTATGGATAAAATACTAGTTAAAAATATACTATATCTTGGTCCAATTAAATCAACAAAATA
>CBFCXS010000007.1:0-10850 GCA_965602085.1 Candidatus Woesearchaeota archaeon | reverse complement strand
CCCATATTAAACTGTATTATATAAAAGTATATAAAGTTAATTTTTATAACAAACTCTGAGGCAGATGGTGATTAAACATCGTTCTTTTAACCACAAAGGAGGGTATTATTTCTATAGAGTACATAATATTAAAACTAATAAGTTGTGTAATGATAATTTCTATCCATTAAAGACATTTTTAGATAAGGTGTATAATACTTGCCCTGATAAATACTTTAATGATGGTCCAAGGGGCTCTGGTTTGAAGTTAAATTTTGGGTTTGATAAGATTCGAATTAAAGGACATGAGGTTAGCAAGTTAACTTCTCTGGGTTTAGATGAAAATAAAGAGAGGTATAAAACATCTCATTCTAAAGTTCAAGTTTTTATGCTGGAAAATGATGGACATACAATTGCTGTTGAGGTTCCTATATGGATTAAACCAAATGAATTAGATGGTTTTTCTAAATTTTTTAATAGTAAACATCCACTGACAGGTCATATAGATATTTTGAGGGTTGAAGATGATAAGATTTGGGTGTGGGATTATAAACCAAATGCTAAATATGAGAAATATGCTGATACACAGGTCTATTTTTATGCTTTGATGTTGAGTAAAAGAACTGGTATTCCATTAAAGAGTTTTAGATGTGGTTATTTTGATGAAGATTATGCTTTTATGTTTAAACCTGAGGAAAAACAGAAAAGACTATTTTGAACTTAATTCTCTACGTAAAGCTGAATAATAAAATATTTTAGTCACACCACTCTCTTGTAAAGCTTCTGTTAATAAATCTACTAAATGGTCTTCTAATTTTACCTTATCATAAACTGTTGCTTCTAATGCCTCTTTTCTAGAAATTAAAGCTAAATATTCTCCTAATTCTAATCTGACCCATCCACAATTTTCAGGACCTTTTAACTCTAATAAAGGTTCTAATTTTCTTCTTTGTAATTCTAGCTGAAGATAATTAATAAAACTTAATCTTTCCTCTCTTGTCCATCTTCCTTCTTTCATTGGCATGCCGTTTTTAAATATTTATTAAGCTTTATAAATAACACTGTCCCCCCAGAAGGTATGCAAGCAGTTATTTTAGCAGCTGGAGAAGGAAAAAGGTTAAGACCTTTAACTTTAGAGGTTCCTAAACCTTTAGTTAAAGTAAATGGTAAAAGTTTGTTAGAATATAATTTTGATAATTTAATTGGTTTAGTTAATGAGATTATATTAATAATTGGTTATAAAGGAGTAAAAATAAAAGAAAAATTTGGTGATGATTACAAAGGGATAAAATTAATTTATATTGAACAAAAAGAATTATTAGGTACTGGGTATGCTTTGTCTTTAGCAGAAGATTTTATCGATGGCAGATTTTTAATTTTAATGGGTGATAATCTATATTCAAAAGAAGATATTAAAAATTGTCTAAAATATGATTATTGTGTTCTAACAGAAAAGGTTGATAACCCTGAAAGATTTGGGATTTTTTTAATAGAAGATAATAAGGTTAAAAGTATCATTGAAAAACCAAAAAAATTTGTTGGAAATCTTGCAAATACTGGTTTATATGTGCTAAATAAACAGATTTTTTCTGAGTTAAAATTAGTAAAAAAGAGTGAAAGGGGGGAGTATGAACTAACAGAGGGTATAACTTCTTTAGCTAAGACTAATAGTATAGAATGTATTAAGACAGAAGGTTATTTTATACCTATAGCTTATCCTGAAGATATACAAAAAGCTGAGAGAATTCTAATTAGGCATTAGGTTCTTGAGTTAGTTTTATATAAATTACCCTTCCTAAAGAGGGGTATGGAATTACAATTTTATCCTCTGGATATTGATAGTCTTGTTATAGATGGAAAAGACTATGTTAGGCAATTTGGGAGAACTGTTGATGGTAAGAGGATTTGCGTGTTAGAACAATTTGATAATTATTTCTGGGTTATACCTGATAGGGAGAATGTTGAGTGGGTCAGGAAGCAGATTGAGCATATAAAAGTTAAAGATGACCAAAAAGTGGTTTATGTTAAGAAAACTGAATTACATACTAAGAAATTCTTTGGTAAAACTGTAAAAGCTGTTAAAGTTATATTGAATATTTCAAAAGATTTGAATTTAATTTCTCAGGAAGTTAAAAATATAAGAGGTTATGGAGCAAGAAAAGAAATTGATATTAATTTATATAAAAAATATTTAATTGAAAACAAAATTACTCCTTCAACTCTTTGTAAAGTTGATGGTAAAGTAATTGAATCTGAATTAGAAGTTGATATTTGTGTTAAAGGAAAGGTTGTACAAGAGGAAGAGGAAATAATACAAGATGTAAAAGTTCTAAGTTTTGATATTGAAACTGCTGATCCTGTTTTGTCTACGCAAGGTGTAGATATTCCTATTGTTATGATTGGTGTTTCTGGAAGTGATGGATTTAAGAAATGTATAACTTGGCAAAAGTTTGATACAAAAGAAGAAATTGAGTTTGTTTCAAATGAAGCTGAGATGTTAGTTAAGTTTAGAGATATAATAAAGGAATATAAACCAGATTATATAGTTGGATATTATTCTGATGGTTTTGATTGGCCACATATAAAAACAAGAGCTGACTTATTGAAAGTAAATTTAGATTTGGGTTTGGATAAAAGTAAAATTAGATTTAAGAGAGGAATTAGTAGTTCTATAAAAATAAATGGCATCCCTCATATAGATGTTTGCGGATTTGTTAAACATATAATGAGTGGTGATGTTGCATCTGGTTCATTGCAAACACAGTCATATAGTTTGAACAGTGTTGCTGAAGAAATTTTAGGTGAGAAAAAATTAGATATAGATATAACTAAGCTGCGTGATTGTTGGGATAATAATGAAAATTTAGAAGAGTTTTGTTTGTATAACATAAAAGACGCTGAATTATGTCTGAGAATTTTTGAGAGAATATTACCAAATATAAATGAATTGGTAAAAATAGTTTCACAACCAATTTATGATGTTTCTAAAATGTCTTTTGGCCAATTAATTGAAAATTATTTAATGAAAAGAACAAGAGATTTCAATGAGATAATACCTGGAAGACCAACATATAATGAAAGAGAGGGTAGAACTTACAATACTTATACAGGAGGTTTTGTTTTTGAACCTAAACCTGGGCTTTATGAGAACTTAGCTGTGTTTGATTTTAGAGGTTTACACCCTTCAATTATTTCTGCACATAATATTTGTTTGTCTACTATAACTGAGTCTAATGAAGATGCTAAGGAGACTCCTGAAATAGATGGTGAAAAATATTATTTTAATTATAAAGAAGAGGGGTTTATTCCTCATATAGTGAAGGAATTAATTGAGAGAAGGATTAGAATAAAAGAGATGATAAAGAAGAAGGATGATCCTGTTTTGAAAGCAAGAAGTTAGTCTCTGAAAATTATTGCTGCTGGATTTCATGGTTATATAAGTTATTCTGGTGCAAGATGGTATAGTATTGACTGTGCTGCAGGAATTTTATCTTATGTAAGATATTATATGAAAAAATTAATTTTTCAAGCGCAGAAATTTGGTTTCAATGTAATTTATGGAGATACAGATTCAGTATTTGTTGAGATGGGTGATAAAAATAAGGATGATGCTTCAAGATTTTTAGAGGAATTTAATTCTAAGTTGCCAAGTTTGATGGAATTAGAGTTGGAGAATTTTTATGATAGAGGTATATTTGTTAGTAAGAAAAGTGGAACTAAAGGTGCTAAGAAAAAGTATGCTTTAATTAGTGATGGAAAAATAAAAGTTCGTGGTTTTGAAACAGTTCGTAGAGATTGGAGTTATATTTCTAGAGGTATTCAAAAAGAAGTTATTAAAATAATATTAGAAGAGAAAGATTTAGGAAAAGCTTTAGATTATGTTAAGGGGAAGATTGAGAAAATTAAAAATAAAGAGATGGATATAAATGATATGGTAATTAAAACTCAATTAAAGAAAAAAATTGATGAGTATGAATCTGTTGGACCGCATGTTGCTGTTGCTCGGCAAATGTTACAGAAAAATATTAGAGTTATTCCTGGTTCTATAATATCTTATGTAATAACTGAAGGTAAAGGTTTGATTAGAGACAAAGCTAAGTTGGTTGAAGATGCAAAAAATTATGATGCTGAGTATTATATAACTCATCAAGTTCTTCCTTCTGTTGAAAGTATATTTGAGGCTGTAGGTTATAAAAAAGAAGATTTATTAAGTAAAGGTAATCAAGTTAGATTAGGAGAGTTTTAGATGAATTTGAGAAAAAATTTGGGAGTATTAATTGCTTTATTAGTTGGTAGTCTAGGTTGTAATAGAGCTTATACTCAAAAAGAGAATCTTTGGTTGGCATTTTTTAGAGCACATGATATTAGATATAAAGAGGATAAAATAGAATATTGGCAAACACCAGACGAGACTAGAAGATTTAAAACAGGAGATTGCGAAGATAAAATTAGATTGTTCTTAGATGAACTTGCAAAAAATGGAATGAAAGGAAGATTAATAATTGGGTTAAGAAGAATAGATGCTAAAGAATATCATGCTTGGGGGGAAGTGGCAAATGAAGGAAAAATGTATATTGCAGACCCAACAAATTTTTTATTTTTACCAAAAGATTGGGAGGGATTTGGTGAAACTGAATATATAGAAGTTGAGAATGAATTTACCAGAAGAGTAAAAGATCAAAATGGATACAAATAAAGACTTTGTAAAATCAGGAGAAATTGCTCGAAAAGCTCGAGAGTATGGTATTACTTTAGTTAAGGAAGGAGCAAAATTTATTGATATAGCTGATAAAATTGAAGCAAAAATAATTTCTTTAGGTGGCAAACCTGGTTTTCCTTGCGATGTTTCTATAAATTATATAGCTGCACATGATTGTCCTTTATTTAATGATGAGAGAGTTATTAAGAAAGGAGATTTAGTTAAGTTAGATATAGGTGTTCATGTAGATGGTGCTGTAACTGATACTGCAGTAACTGTTGAAGCTGGAACAAATAAAAATAAAAAATTAATTGAAGCTGGTGAGAAAGCTTTATCTGAGGCAATTAAATTAGCAAAGCCAGGTGTTAAAGTAAATGTAATTGGTAAAAAGATTCAAGAAGTTATTCAGAGTTATGGATTCTCTCCGATAATTAATTTATCAGGACATGGTGTTGGTGAGTATGAGGTTCACACTAAACCTACAATACCAAATCATGATAATGGTGATGAAACTGTTTTAAAAAAAGGAGATAAGATTGCTATAGAACCTTTTGCAACTACAGGTGAAGGAAAAGTTATAGAAGGAAAAGATTCTGAAGTTTATGAAATATTGAATCCTAAGAATACAAGAAATAGAATTGCAAGAGATGTTTTGAAATTTATTTTAGAAGAATATCAACAATTACCTTTTTGTTCAAGATGGTTAATTAAAAAGTTTGGTTTGAAAGCTAAGTTAGCACTAAAATTATTAGAAAGAGATGAAATAATTAAACAGTTTAAACAATTACCAGAAGGTTCCAAAGGATTAGTAAGTCAAGCTGAACATACTTTGATTGTTGGTGATAAAGTTTTAACCTAAAAAAAATTTTCTTGTGTATCTATAATTTCACTCCTAATAGAAGGGTCAATTTCAAATTCAGAATCAGGAATATTTATATCAAATTGGAAATTTTCATAAGTTCTTTCAACTCTTCTTTCAATTTCTTTACAATCAGTTTCACTACTACTACCACTAACTTCTATAGCTTTGCACTCTGTACCAAAACTATTAGATTCTTCTTTTAAAATTGCAAAAGTATTCATATTAAACCAGTATGTAACAACCTGTTCTTTTGGTGTATTTCCTATAGCAATTTGTTTTTGTTTTGCTTCCTCACTCATCAATCTTATAACAACTGCCTTAACTACATTTTTTCCATTATATTCAACTATTGAGGTTTCAACATCATATTTGGATTGATCAGTTATTTCCATAGGTACTTTAAACTTCTTTTCTAATTTATCATTAATTGCCCAATTACAATAAGAGGACATTTCTGGAGGGAGATTAATATACTCATATTTTTTAATCAAGTTTGAACCTAGTCTACTAAAATAGATGTTATCATTACAAATATCTAAAATACCCCCATAAGGAAGTGGAATATTAGCAAAATTAATACCTGAAATACTTTTCAATTTGTTTGATTTTTTAATGATAGTTGTAGTCTCCTCTTCATAAGTTTTTATATTATCTTCATATTGTACTTCAACTACTATATATTTTAAAGTTGAAAATGAGTTATATCTATCTTCAATTTGTTGATTAATATTAGTTATAGATTCCTCTGTTATTTCACAACCTTGTATACCAGTCAAAAATAAAAGTAATAAAATCAAACAAACTGATATTGCTTTCTCTTTCATATCTTAATCCTCTAAAATAAACCTATATAAAGATTACAAAAATAGTAAATGCTTCTTGCTTTATAAATGTTACACTAATGTTACTCTGATATTTTAATCCTTTTTCAAGATAAATTATTAATGAAGATAAGCTGGAAAGATCTAATTTATATTAAGAAAGGCAAAATAAGAAAATTGGTTCTTAAAGATTTAGAAAATCCAATTACAGCAACTGAAATTTCTAAAAAGTATAAAAAACATAGGAGTTCAATAAGTAGGATTTTATTAGATTTATCCAAAAAAGGGTTAGTGATGTGTATTAATCCAAAAGATGATAGGGAGAGACATTATAAATTAACAAACAAAGGTAAAATATTAGTTAATCAATTGAAAAATATTTAACTTTTTTGGCAGAAAGTCTCCTTGTGAAAGCTTGGGGATGAAAGGCTTAAACTCTATTCTATAAAATATATATTGCATTAAATAGACAATTGGCAAACACGCGCGCAGGATATATAAACAAAATTTTCTTATTAGTTGTATGAAAATAACTCATAAGTTTAGACTTTATCCTTCTAAACAGCAGGAAGAAAGAATGTTAAAGACATTAGAGTTATGTAGACAAACCTATAATACTTTGCTTGGAGAGCTAAATGAACAAAAGGTGATTGATAAAGCAATTATACAAGGAACAATTCCTAATATAAAAATATGCGAACCAAGATTCAAAAATGTTTATTCCAAAACATTGCAATATGAATGCTATAAATTATTTTCAAATCTAAAAGCACTAGCCAAATCCAAAGAAAAAAGAAAAGTTGGCAGATTGAGATTTAAGGGTAAAGGCTGGTTCAAGACATTTACTTACAATCAATCAGGGTTCAAGTTAATCAAAACAGGAAAAAGATGCCAAACTTTGCATTTATCCAAAATTGGTGATATTCTAATAAGATGTCATAGGAATATCAAAGGGAGTATAAAACAAATCACAATAAAGAAAGTTCCTTCTGGAAAATGGTTTGCTAATATAATAGAAGAAAGAAAAGAAGAAATCAAACAAAAACTAATAAAGAAAATAGTTGGTATTGATTTGGGTCTTAATGATATAGTTTATGATAGTGATGGTAGTAAAATTACTAATCCTAAATACCTTGAAATATATTATAAAAAATTAGCTAAACTACAGAAAAAGTTAAGTAAAACTAAAAAGAAAAGCAAAAACAGACTAAAAGTAAGACTAAGAGTAGCAAGACAATATGAAAAGTTAGTAAATGCAAGAAATGATTTTATACACAAATTATCAAGATATTATGTAAATAATTATGATGCAATAGCAATGGAAGATTTTATTATATCAAATATGGTTCATAATAAATATTTATCAAAATCAATATTAGATGCTTCTTGGGGGAGATTAAGGCAGTATATATCTTATAAAGCTGAAAATGCTGGTAAGGTGTTTATGCTTGTAAATCATAGAGGAACAACACAAAGATGTAGTAATTGTAGTAGTATAGTTAAGAAAAAATTATCAACAAAAATACATAAATGTCCTTATTGTAATCTTAAGATCCCAAGAGATTATAATTCAGCTTTAGAAATTAAAAATCTTATGCTCAAAAAACTTGAGATAGGACAGGGACTGTCCGAATCAAAGCTTGTTGAGATACCTCTAACAGCGGAACTAGAAAATAGGTCTACGAGTTATGTATCTTTGAAACAAGAAACTCCTTGCATTAGCTAGGAGTAGTTCACCCTAAATAATGTGGTTTTTCTGTAACTATAGCTCTAGCTTTAGATAAATATTCTTCTTCCATTTTCTTGTATTTATCTATATCTGACTGACTTAAGGAAGGTTTTAACTTATCTAGTGCTTCTTTGAAATTATCCATTGTAACTTTTTCTGTGTCTATATTTTCTCTTAATGCAGTCATACCTCCTTCTCTACATATACCTTCAATGTCTGCACCTACATAGCCTGCTGTAATTTCTGATAATTTGTCTAAGTCAACATCTTTTGCTAAGGGCATATCTTTAGTATGAATTTCAAAGATTTTTTTCCTTATTTCTAAGTCAGGAACACTAATTGGTATAACTCTATCAAATCTACCTGATCTTAATAATGAAGGATCAACTAGGTCTGGTCTGTTTGTTGCTGCAATTATAACTACATCATGTAATTCTTCAAGACCATCCATTTCTGTTAATAATTGGTTTACAACTCTCTCTGTAGTTTTTGATCCATCTCCGGAATCTCTTCTACCAGCTATAGCATCTAGTTCATCAAAGAAAATTATAGTTGGTGCTGTTTGTCTAGCTTTTTGGAATATTTTTCTTATTCCTTTTTCAGACTCTCCAACCCATTTTGAAATTAATTCTGGTCCTTTAATTGAAATAAAATTTGATTCTGATTCACTTGCTACTGCTTTAGCTAACATAGTTTTACCCACACCTGGTGGACCATATAATAAAATACCTCTTGGTGGTCTTATTCCAATTTTTTTAAACATATGAGGGAACTGTAATGGCCATTCAACTGCTTCTTTTAATCTTTGTTTAATATCTTCAAGACCTGCTATATCATCCCATTTAACATTTGGTGATTCAATTAAAACTTCTCTTAATGCACTGGGTCTAACTAATTTCATTGCTGCTTTGAAATCTTCATTTACAACTCTTAATTTTTGAAGCATTTCTTGGGGTATTGATTCATCTTTTTTAAATTCTAATTCAGGCCATAATCTTCTTAAAACATTCATAGCTGCTTCTTTACAAAGAGCTGCCACATCTGCACCAACAAAACCATGAGTCATATCTGCTATTTTTTTTAAGTCAACATCTTTATCTAGAGGCATATTTCTTGTGTGAATTTTTAAAACATTTAATCTACCTGATTTTGATGGAACACCAATTTCAACTTCTCTGTCAAATCTTCCTGGTCTTCTTAATGCTGGATCTAAAGAATTTGGTCTGTTAGTTGCACCAATAACAATAACTTTTCCTCTAGATTTTAATCCATCCATTGTTGCTAAAAGTTGTGCTACCATTCTTCTTTCTACTTCACCATATGTTTCTTCTCTTTTTGGTGCGATAGAATCTATTTCATCTATAAAAATAATAGATGGTGAATTTTTTTCTGCTTCTTCAAATATTTCTCTTATTTTTTTCTCTGATTCTCCATAGAATTTACTTGTAATTTCTGGTCCATTAATTAACAAGAAGTTTGCATCTGATTCATTTGCTACTGCTTTAGCTAAAAGTGTTTTACCTGTTCCAGGTGGGCCATGTAATAAAACTCCTTTTGGTGGTTCAACACCTAATCTTTCAAATACTTCTGGATGTTTTAATGGAAGCTCTACCATTTCTCTTATTTTTGTTATTTCTTCTTTTAATCCACCTATATCTTCATATGTTACGTCTGGTCTTTGCTGTTCATCTGTAATTTCAACTGCTTTTGGTGAAACTTTAACTTCAGTTTCTTCTGTAATTATAACTGGTTGTTTTGGATCTGCATCTACAACTGCAAATTTTAAATTACTAATACCAAATCCACCCATAAATCCTGAGCCAAAGAAATCATCAAAGATATCTTCAAATGGTGAACCCATCATTGCTCTTCTTCTTGATCTTGTACCACCCAAAGCAACTAAGTCTCCTTTTATTACAGCTCTACCTAAAAGATTTTTTTTGAAAACCATTGGGTTTGCTTGAACCATAACCCCTTTTTGTGCTGGTGCAATTGTAACTGATTTTGCTTCTTTAATTTCACATTTGTTTACTCTAACTACTTCACCTATACCAGTTTTAGCATTTTTTCTTAAGATACCATCCATTCTAATTATTGACTGACCTACATCTGTTGGGTATGCTCTATCTATGATACCAACTGTTTTTCTTCCACCTTCTATTTCAATTATGTCTCCTGGTCTTACATTTAGTGACCTCATAGTTTGTGAGTCTATTCTAACTATCCCTTTGTAAGCTTCTTCTTGGAGAGCTTCTTGTACTTTTAATTTTATATTTGGCATTTCTTTTGTTTTCATTTTATTTCCTTTAATAATCTTTTGTTGAAGAATAATGAAAGTTTTTCAGGTTCTTCTAAACATAGTGAGATTATCTTATTTAATTTGTTGAAATCTTCTTGAAAAGCTATGATTTCTCTTGGTATAGATACTGCATAACTATTACCAACTATTCTTAATTTAACATTAAACTTCTTTCTTTTTATCTTTTTAAAGTTATTGTAGTTTTCTAAGTCTAATGGGTGTGGCCATTTTTTGTTGCATTTTTGACAATACCAGAATCTTATTTTGTAACCATCTCTTATAGCTGTTGCTCTCTTAGTTTTCTTATTACATGATTCGCATACAATTGTGTTTTCAAATATGTCTACCATTTTGTGTATACTTGGTGTGTATACGTCCTATATAAACCTTATGGTTTTAAATTTTTTCTAAATTGAGCTAATTCTATTGCTTGTCTTAGTATTGTATATGAGCGGGTGATT
>CBFCXS010000006.1:0-11418 GCA_965602085.1 Candidatus Woesearchaeota archaeon | reverse complement strand
CACCTAAAGTAAAGAAGGCAGCACCTAAAAAGACTGCTAAGCTTACTGAGGAAGAGTCTGAGATAATTGAGGATCTAAAATCAGCTATTGATGATGGAGATCAAAAAGATATAGATGAGCTGTTAGCTGAGTTAAAAGAAGTTAATGAGGCTTTATATGATGAGTGGCTTCCTGCTACACAGGTAGAACAGCCTAAAGAAGATGAAGGTAAACCAGGTAAAGAGGAGGATGATAATGTAGTAGATGAGATTATTGAAGATTTAGATGCAGCTATTGCAGATGAGGATGAGGAAGAGGCTAAAGCTTGTTTAGAAGAGTTAGCAGATGAGGTAGGTGTAGAGTCTGATGTATATAAAGTTAATGCAGAAAAACTAGCACCAAAGAAAACAAGAAGATCAAGAAGAGGTAAATAATTATGGCAGAGAAAATAAATACACAGAGTCCTATTGGTAAATTAATGTATGTTATGGTAACAGGACAGGGTAAAGAGAATTTTGAGGGAGATGGTTACGACTATCAAACATGTGTAGATGTACCTGAGGCTGATGCTGATAAGTACATAGATGAGATAGAGGATTTTGTAGAAGAGTTTGCTCCTAAAAATGGAGAGAGAGCAGGTAACTTTTATAGAACATCTGAAGATGATGATACTATTGATGAGGGTATGGTTAGATTTACATTTAAAACTCAAACAGAGTTTACAGATCGTAAAGGTAATGTAAAAGATACTGAGGTAGCTATCTTAGATGCTGCAGGTACAAAAGTAAAATTACCTGAGGGTAAACTTATTGGTAATGGATCTACAGGTAGAGCTATTGGTACTGCTGTTATTTGGGAGAGAGGTAATCGTAAAAAGACTGAGTTTGGTGTATCATTATACTTAAACAAAGTACAGATTAAAGACTTTGTACCTTATGAGGGAGAGACTGTAGATGCTATTGAGGGTGGATCATTTAGTGGTTTTGGGGATGATCTACAACCTGATGATGAGCCTAAAGAAGAGAGTAGATCTAATAGAAGATCAAGAAGATCAAGAAGATAGGTTTATAGAGGGCTGATTAGTTTCAGCCTTCACTTAAACTTATAAAATAGGAGAAAAAGATGCAGTATGAGTTAGTAGATAAAACAGCAGTAACAGATAATATAGATCCAAATAAACCTTTATTTTGTGATATTGAGAGTCATGGATTATATTTAGAGATTTGTTTATTTCAGATGTACCAGGAGGGATGGAAATTACCTGTAGTAGTTAGATACCCTGAGTTAGATTGGTTAAAAAAAGTAGTAAATACTAGCTATACAGTTTGGTATAATGCCTCTTATGATTTAGGTACTATTGAGATAAGCCCTTACAGATATGAAGATCTATTTTATGCAGCTAAAACAGCTTACCCTTTATTAGACTCTCATGCCCTGGACTCAGTAGAGGAGCATTTAGGTATAGATGTACATGATGATTTTGATAAAAAAGCTATGCAGAAATCTTTTGCTACTGCTGCATGTAAAAAGAGTAGATCATTTACTCAGGAGCAGTTAGAATATGCTGCAGCTGATACAATAGGACTAGCTCAGATGTGGGCTGATCGTAAAATAAGAAGAGTAATAAGATCAAATAAAGCTTATGCTGCTGATATTCAGGCTGCTAAAGATGCTTTGGTATATCAGTATAATGGTATGCCTGTATGTAAAGAGAGATTAGAGGCTGCTACTAGAGATGCTGAGAGAAAACTAAACAGAAACATGAGACAATTACCTGAGGGCACTAATGTAAAAAGCCCTAAGCTAAAAGATTGGTTAGGTACTGAAAATGCTAATGAGCAAACTCTTAAAGGTTTAGAGCTTAATGGAGATGATAGAGCTAAGTATGTACTAGGTGCTAGAAAATATAGAACTAGACTACAGGATCTTAATAAAAAATATAAAGGGCATGATAGAGTTAAGACTTTTTTTAATGCTGCAGGAGCTATTACAGGTAGATTTACTTCTACAGGTGGAGATAGAGATGGATTTACTAACATTCAGAACATTAACAGAGATCTAAAATACATCTTTGGTTACCCTGAGGGATCAGATAGAGTACTAGTTAATGCAGATTATTCTACTGCTGAGCTTATTGCAGGATGTTCTATTATGGAAGTACCTAGTATGAGAGAGTGGATCTTAGAGGGTATGGATATTCATAAAGCTACTGCTGTAGGATTAGCTAAGACTACTTATGAAGAGGTAACAAAGGCTGAGAGACAGGCTGCAAAAGCTGTAAACTTTGGGCTGTTATTTGGTATGGGTGTAGAACTATTTAGAGATTATGCTTACTATACTTATGGTGTAAAGTTTACATTAGATGAGGCTCAAGAGGCTAAAGACTTCTACTATCGAACTCATCCAGGGATCAAAAAGTATCATCAGTATATAGGTAAGAATGTTAGAAGATCTACTTTTACTGTAGAGACTGCTCTAGGTAGAGTAGCAGGTAATAGAAGATATACAGAGATGTTAAATATTCCTGTACAGGGATCTATTGCTGAGGCTACTAAAATATCTATACATCACTTTTTACAAAATAATAAATCACTACTAAAAGATAAAGGTAGCATAGTAAATACAGTTCATGACTCAATAGTTTTAGATATAGATAAAAGATACATTAATGAGTTTAGTGATGCTATACAGGCTTCAATGATAGAGGGGTGGAGAGAAGTATCAAAGTCTGATCTATTTCACTATCAAGATTTACCAATGGGAGTAGAGGTTACTGCAAGTCATAGATATGATAGTGATGATTTTTTTATAAAGGAGTATAAAGGATGATATTTAAAACCATTAAAAGAAATAATCATTATGAGATTAGTGATACAGGAGTAGTAAGGAGTAAGGATCGAACTACTATAAATAAAAAAGGTGTACAAAAAACATATAAAGGTAAAGAGCTTAGGTTACTTAAAGGTGGGTTTAAAGATAAGTATAAAGCTGTAAAACTAGGATATGAAAATAAACAATATGTACATATATTAGTAGCTGAGGCTTTTATAGATAATACTGAGAATAAAGCTGAAGTAAATCATATAGATGGTAATCAGGCAAATAACAATGTATCTAATTTAGAGTGGGTTACTAGATCTGAAAACGCTCAGCACATGTGGGATTTAAAAAGGGCAAGTAATGAAGTATAAATTATTATGGCAGCTAGAGAGAGAAGAAAATACAAAGCTTAGAAGAGAGTTACGGGTACAAAAGGCTATTAAATCAGGAACTAAGCAGGGTACTGAGATGTTACTAGATGAAATAAAAGATCTTAAAGATAAAATAGATACACTCATGACAACTATTGAGAGAGAAAGGAGTGATATATATGCCAATGGTATTAGGTAAAGATGCTTGTAGCAACCATAACTGCAGCAAATACAATAAATGTAAATGGTATATTCATAATTCAGATGCTTATAAAGTAGTAAATGTTTTTGTGAATTGTGAAAGTAAATGTAAAATGTTTGAGGATAGAAAAAAATGATAACACCACAAGAGACAGGTAAAAGGATAAAAGATTTATTAGCTATTTGGGATGAGGCTACTGAAGATGGTAAGAGGGCTTATTTGATACAGATGAGAACACTTAGACCTAGTGATAAGATACTTAGAATAGATGCAGATAGTTTACTTTACTATGTAGCTTATGCCCCTAGTTATAAACCTGCTGAGGCTATAGAGGGTGGATCTTTTATAGGAGATATTGATAAAGTACACTTCAAAGATTATAAGCAGCACTTCAATAACTTAGTACAAGATATAGTTACTGAGTGCGAACTAGCTAGTTTTAGAAATGAGCTACCTAGATTTACAGATTATGAGCTAGTGTTTACACCATCTACTAACTTTAGATATGATATTTTCCCTGAATATAAAAAGAGTAGAGTACATAAGCCTCAAAGTAATACACTAAAAAGATTAAAAAAATATGCTAAAAAAAATCTAGGTATCGTACCTGAAGGTATTGAGGCTGATGATTATGTTTATTATTGGGCTAGTAAAGGGCATCCTGTAGCTAGTGGAGATAAAGATGTAGTTTATTCAGTTCCTGCAGCTTACTATTATCACTCAGCTCATCAAAAAGTTATACAAAATACTAAAGCTGAGGCTGATAGGTTTGTACTTATGCAAACTTTAGCAGGAGATAGCTCAGATGATATACCAGGTATAAAAGGTGTAGGTATGAAAAATAAACTATTACCTGATGGTGGTACTTTTGCTGATGTAATTCAGATTTATATAGATAAAGGTTATACTAAAGAGGATGCAATACTTACTAGAAGATTAGTAGGTTTAGATCAATGGCATCCTAGAAGAGGAGTAAAGTTATGGAAAATTTAATATGTGATAACTGTGGGTACACTCATCCTAATGGTACTGTAGTAGAAGTTAGTAAGTATTCTACATGCCCTAAGTGTAATATACCTATGCGTAAATGGACTCAAGAGAAAGAAGATTATTTTAAAAAATACCCCACTAAAGAGGATGCAGCTTTTGAAGAGTTAGAGAAAAAACTAAATACTGATGCAGGGTTAAAATATGATGAGGGTAAATTACTAATGAGTTTAGTAGATCCTAGGTATATAGAAGATGTAGCAGGTGTATTAACTTTTGGGGCTAAGAAGTATAAACCTAACTCATGGCAAACTGTAGAGGATGCTGAGAGAAGATATACAGATGCACTACTGAGACATACTACTGCATTTTTAAAAGGAGAGTACTTAGATCCTGAAAGTGGACTTACTCACTTATCTCACATGGCTACTAATATAATGTTTTTATCTCACTTTGAGAGAAATAAAGTAAGAGTACTTAATGACTGCACTACCTCATCAAGTAAATAAGTCTAAATCTATTATTAGAAAACTTAGACTGTATGGCTTATGCTTATTTGCAGGAGAGGTTAGAAGTGGTAAGACTGCTGCATTTTTACTAGCCTCTCAGTTACTAGCTGAGGATTTTGAGGTAGCAGTTATCACTAAGAAGGATGCTATACCAGGTGTAAAAAAATTCTCATCTGATATAGAAGTTACTAATTACCATCAGGCTAAGAAACTAGATAGACCTTATAAGGTAGTGATCTTAGATGAGTGCCATAGATATATAACAGGGTATCCTAAGAGATCTCAGATATGGAAGGATGTAGCTAGAATTACTTTAGCTGCAGATTATATTATATTTAGCTCAGGTACACCTACTCCTGAGAGCTATGCTATGTTATTTAATATGTTAGCTCTTAGTACAGATAGTCCATGGAAGGATTATAAGAGATATACTGAGTGGCATCAGCATTATGGTATACCATATCAGATCAAGATAGCAGGTGGTATGCTAGTTAATCAATGGGATAGGGTAAAAGAGGATAAGATCCTTAGAGATATAGAGCACTTAATAGTATCTATGACTAGAGCTGAGGCAGGGCATAAGTTTGAGCCTACTGATAAGCTACATAAGATACCATTAACTGAGCAGCAGGAAGAGATGTATAAAAGAATAGAAGAGGATAAGTTATTTGAGATGGATGATGAGTATGCTATAGTATGTGATACACCTAGTAAATATATTCAAAAATTACATCAAGTAGCAGGAGGATATGTAAATGCAGTAAATGATAATGAAGAGAGTAAAGTTTTTAAGATAGAGAGTAACAAAGTTCAATATATAAAAGATAATTTTGATCCAAAAGAGACTATAATATTAGCCTTCTATATACCTGAGCAAGAATATTTAGCTAGTTTATTTCCTAATGTAGGATCTATTACTAAAAATTCTGATGGTGTAGACTATAGCCATTTTAAAAATATGGTTATTTATAGTATGGGTTTTCCTGCATCTACTTATCAGCAGGTTATAGGTAGGCAGTTGAATTTTGTTACAAGAAAAGAAGAGGTTATCATACACTTTTTAGTAAGTGGTATTGATCAATATGTTTATAATGCAGTAAGTAATAAAGAGAGCTTTACTGCTAGATGGTATAAGGAGAATAATAATGACTAAATTATATGAAGGTGGTGGTATTTATACCTTACATCTAACAAGTGGTAAAACTTTAGAGCTTACTGATGATGAGATAAATGAGATAGCATCAGATGCAGGTGTAGTAGAAGAGTTACAGGAAGAGATGCAGGATCATATTAATACTGCTAATATGTATGAAAAAACTATTATAAAAATTAAAGATCTAATGGATGAGCTAGACTAATGAAAGAGTCTAAAGTACAAAAAGATATTATAGATTATCTTCACTCTATTGGAGCATGGACTGTTAAGACTATCCAATGTAATAAGAGTGGAGTGCCTGATATTCTAGCATGTTATGATGGTAAATTTGTAGCACTAGAAGTAAAAAGAGATGAAGGGGCTAGACAAAATGAGACTAAGCCCCTACAAAAAAGAAACATAAAACAAATAAACTCATCAGGTGGTATAGCTGCAGTAGTTATATCAGTAGATGAAGTAAAAAGGATATTACAATGAGTAGAGCAGAGATAGTATATAAAAGAACTTATAGCCGACCTGATGATAATGGTACATTTGAAACATGGGATGAGACTATAGGTAGAGTTATTGATCATCAAAAATGGTTATGGGAGAGAGCTAAAGGTAGAGAGTTAAATAACTTTGAATTAGCTGAGCTAGAAGAGTTTAGACAAGTTATGCTAGATAGAAAAGTACTTACATCAGGTAGAACTTTATGGCTAGGTGGAACTGATATAGCTAAGAAGAGAGAGAGCTCTCAATTTAACTGCAGCTTTACAAATATTGAGACTGTTTATGATGTAGTAGATGCTCTATGGTTATTGCTTCAAGGATGTGGAGTAGGATTTAGACCTATAGTAGGTACTCTAAATGGTTTCTTTAAACCTATTGAAGATATAGAAGTGATCAGATCTGAGAGAGTTGTAGCTGCAGATGGTACTTATGAGAAGGGTAGAGAGACTAACCTAGAGACTTTTGCTGATGGTGTATGGACTATTTCAATAGGAGATAGTGCTGAGGCATGGGCTAAATCTATTGGTAAGCTACTAGCAGGTAAGTATAATGCTGATAAGTTAGTACTAGACTTTTCTCAGATAAGAGCTTCAGGTATTAGACTAAAAGGTTATGGATGGATCAGCTCAGGAGATCAGGCTATATCTAAAGCTTATACAGCTATTGCTAGAATTATGAGCCAAAAAGCAGGGCAGCTATTAAGTAGAATTGATATACTAGATGTAGTTAATCATTTAGGAACTGTACTATCTAGTAGAAGATCTGCAGAGATAGCTATGTTTGAATATGGAGATCCTGAGTGGAGAGAGTTCTCAGTAGCTAAGAAAGATTGGTGGGTACATGATAATGCTCATAGGACTCAAAGTAATAACTCTTTAGTATTTCACTCTAAACCTAGTGAGGATCAACTAGCTGAGATCTTTGATATTATGGCTGAGGCAGGTGGTAGTGAGCCTGGATTTATTAATGCTGAAACCGCACTAAAAAGAGCTCCATGGTTTAAAGGATCTAATCCATGTGTAGAGATCTTACTAGGTAATAAATCATTCTGTAATCTTACTGAGGTAGATATAGGTAAATTCAGAGGAGATACTGCAGGACTTAATAGAGCATTAGAGTTAGCAGCTAGAGCAAACTATAGGCAAACATGTGTAAACTTAGATGATGGTATCCTTCAAGAGTCATGGCATCTTAATAATGAGTTTCTTAGATTATGTGGAGTAGGGCTTACAGGTATTGCTAGAAGAGATGATCTATCTCAATATGATTATGACCTTATGAAGAGATCAGCTACTGCTGCAGCTTTTAGTATGGCAGATCAGTTAGGGATGCAAAGACCTAAGAATGTTACTACAGTTAAGCCATCAGGTACACTAAGTAAAGTTATGAATACTACTGAGGGAGTGCATAAGCCTCTAGGTAAGTACATTTTCAATAATATTAACTTTGGTAAACATGATCCATTACTACCTAAACTTAGATCAGCGGGTTATAATGTATACCCTAATCCTCAAGATCATGAGGGAGTACTTTGTACATTTCCTGTAGCATGGGAGGATGTAGAGTTTACTAAGGTAGAGACTGCTCATGGTGTAGTAGAGGTAAACTTAGAGACTGCAGTAGAACAGTTAGAGAGATATAAAAAGATCCAGGTAGGTTACTGCCAACAAAATGTATCTAATACTATTAGTTATAGTCCTGATGAAGTACCTGATATTATTAAATGGCTTTTAGATAATTGGGATATTTATGTAGGTGTAAGTTTCTTATATAGAGCTGATCCATCTAAGACTGCTGAGGATCTAGGTTATTTATATTTACCTCAAGAGGTAGTAACTAAAGAAAAGTATGATGAGTATGTAGCTAAATTAAGTGCTGTAGATCTTGATGGTACGGATAGTGATTTAGAGATAGAGTCTCAAGAATGTGCATCAGGAGCATGTCCTGTTAAGTAGAGGGGAGAGCTTTATAGCTCCCTCATCTCATTAGATAATCTAAGTGCTCTGTTAGGAGTTTGCTTAGCCCATCTACTATCTAACATCTCAATAGATGCAGTTTTGTAGTCTTGATCTCTCAAAGCTTTAATCATTCTTTTAAATTTCAATAAACCACCTACACCCATTTGATAAGCCATGTGAAATAATATATCCCATGCTTCCTCTTTTATATCTAAATCATATAAGCTAGATTTTACATTTGATATAAACCTATTTAATCTATGATTTAAAATTAACTCAGCCTCATCCTCAGATAAAGGTAAGAGAGTTCCATACCCTATAGTAGGGTTTCCTAAATGATCATCATATTGATAACCCCTGTAACCCTCTTCCTTTTTAATATCTTCTAATAACTTACTCATGGCATGTATCCACACAAACTGCTTTACAATCTACTCTATCAATAGTGTTAGAGATCTTGTTACATTCTTTAAAGCAATCCTTCTCACATTTTACTACATGAGCAGTCTTAACTACTTTAGTTCTAGCCTCTTTATAGGCATCTATATTTTCCTGTACAGTCATGCTAGAGCATCCTGCAAATACTGCAGCTAGTGCTGCTACTAAGATTAATTTTTTCATGTTATTGCTCCTATTGTTTTGATAACTTTGATACCTTCTATAGTGGTATCAATAATAGCTTTTCTCATCTCATCAGGGTTATTCTTATCAGCCCAATAAGCTGTACCACCAAACTTATCTACAGCATTGTAATATCTTCTAGCTAAGATCCTACCAAAAAGCTGTAAGCATCTAGGTCTCTCTTCTACCACTCTTAGCATATTATTATAAAAGACTCTATCTGCTATAACTTTATCCTCATGAGTTTTACCTAAAGCATACATCTCATCATGTATAGCACATGGCATAGTAAAATCTAAACCAAACCATTTATCAGGCACTAAGTATACAGTAAAGCCTGATCCACATCCATTTTTAGGTATCTCTTTATTTGATAATCGTTTCCAAACTTCATCACTAGCATAATATTCTATCATATTAATAACCTTTTGTTTTCTTTAATAATTCTTTCATCATATCTTCTGTATATGAGTTTATACCTAAAGCTATTCTTCTTTCATCTAAACCTCTAAGATATTTAATAGTAGTAACATAATCAATAACTTCTATTTTATGATAATCCTTATAAGCTTGTCTAACTTCACCTTTGATTTGCCCTATGCTATTTTCTAGTATTATATCTTTGACTTTATTGTGAAGTTCTAATTGACTTTCACCCTGATGTACTATACTTTTTTCAAATTTTTTATGATCTTTAATATTTAAAAAATAAGTTAAATATCCAATTATAGATACAATTAAAACTAGATGTATATTATAAGCGTATATATAAGATATTGTAGCATCCCAATTAAAAATACTTGTACCACCAAGAGAAATGATTATTGCTATAAATAATCTCAACTCTTTTATAATTTCCAATGTTTTATCCATAAGTTATAAGTTCAAGCTCTTCAACTGTTGTACAAGCTTCAATCTGCACTTTAATATCCTGTAACTTTGTAAACGCTAATTGACCTCTAGCTATAAGTGCTAATGCTAAACCTTGTAACTCAACATAATTCATAGTTATTCTGTCATCATTTATATCTTGCCAAAAGAAACCAACAGGTACGCTCCCACCACTTAATGTAGATGATATTAATTCTCTACTATCTTTATCTGCTTGAAAGTCTGCATTCATATAGTTTATGTTTGCTGATATTTCATTATTGTATGCTGCTTCTATTTCTGTTAGTTTATCATTTCTTTTAGTTAATAAAACTTTATCTTTATTAATTACTATCATTATTGTACTCCATTATAATTAGCTAATAATTCTGCATCAAACTCATTAGACTCTCCACCAAATCCATCAGGCACTATATTATTATCCCATTCCCAAGCTTCACGATATGTTCTATCCGTTGGAATATCTGCAATAGCTACGATTTTATAAGGTAATTCAAAAGGTACGTCCTTTTCAGCTATTTGCTCTATTGTTGCAAAACTTAAAGCTTCTTGTGTAGGAATTAATACACCTACCGTATTATCATTATTTTTAAATATTATTCTCTCTATCATACCATACCCTTTTTTATCTAGTTATATTTAAAGTTACTATTGGAATATCAAAACAAGTGATACCTGTATCTTTACTTAATATCCCTACCGATGTTGTTAATAAATTATAAACACTTACATCTGTACCGCCACCTGTACCTGCCTCCCTTGAACCTGAAGCTACAGCAGCATAATTAACATCAGGTAAAGCACTTATAAAATTAGCAGCATAAATACCAGCACCATTATCAGTAATACTACTAATATTACCACTATCTCTTATTGCAACTACCCCCGTACCATTAAAATTAACCCAAGCTCTACAAGCATATATTGGTGCTGTACCACTTGCGTTAAGTCCTTCTCTTAGTCTAAGAGGTGTTATTGCTTTAGTATTATCTGTTCCTGCTTGAGCCTCTGCTGTTGATGCTACATTTATACTGCCACCGTTAGCTAAAACAAAAGCAGTAGTAGCTACCCTTGTACTATTATCTCCTAATGTTGGTGTTGGTGCAGTTGGTGTACCTGTTAATACTGGACTCAATAATGGAGCTTTTAAATTTAAAGCGTTTATTAAATCTGTTTGATTAGATAGAGTACCTGAAATAGCACCCCAAATAGTCCCACCTACATAGCTCTCACTTTTTGTAGCCCAATGTAAAGCAGAATATTCAGCAGGACTAGTAGGTGTATATGTAAATGTACCATCTCCATCAGATGTAACTATATTAACGGGTACATCCTCAGCTTCATTAGCATAACTATCTGCTGTTAATCTCCATGCTTCAGCCTCCCACTCTCTTAATTGAGCATCATTAGCAGAAGTACTAGCTGCACTTGC
>CBFCXS010000005.1:0-11754 GCA_965602085.1 Candidatus Woesearchaeota archaeon | reverse complement strand
GCGATTTTTGATTCTTCCAGATGCCCGCCACCGGATATTCTGTCTGCTTTTTTTGCAACATATAAATTACCAGTTATAATAACAAGAAGCTCAAATAATTATGGACCATATCAATATCCAGAAAAAGTAATTCCATTATTTGTTACAAACCTATTGGAAAATAAAAAAGTTCCTTTATATGGAGATGGTTTGAATATAAGAGATTGGTTATTTGTCGACGACAATTGCGAAGCAATAGATTTTATTTTGCACAATGGAAAAATTGGAGAGGTTTACAATGTTTCAGGAAAAAGTGAAGTAACAAACTTAGAATTAACAAAATTTATTTTAAAAGAAGTTGGTAAAGATGAATCATTTATAGAATATGTTAAAGATAGACCAGGTCATGACAAAAGGTATTCTCTAAATATAGAAAAAATACAGCAATTAGGTTGGCAGCCAAAATTTAATTTTCAAGAAGCAATGAAACAAACAATTCAGTGGTATAAAAATAATAATGATTGGTGGAAAAAAATAAAAGACAAATCATTTGAAGAATATTATAATAAACAATACAAAAAATGAAAGGAATAATTTTAGCAGGAGGATATGGAACAAGATTAAAACCTTTAACTAATTTGACAAACAAGCATTTAATTCCAATTTATAATCAGCCAATGATAATGTATCCTATAAATACATTAAAAAATGCAGGAATAAAAGAAATTCTTATTATAACAGGACCTGAATATGCAGGAGATTTCATGAGGCTGTTAGGTTCTGGAAAAGAATTTGATTTAAATTTAACTTATAAAATACAAGACTCAGCAGGTGGAATTGCACAGGCATTAGATTTAGCAGAGAACTTCGCAAAAGGGGATTCTATAGCAGTAATTTTAGGAGATAATGTATATGAAAATAATTTTGATTTATTAAATTTTACAGAAGGAGCAAAAATATTTCTAAAAGAAGTTGAAAATCCAAATAGATTTGGTGTTGCAGAAGTAGATAGTGATAAGGTAATAAACATAGAAGAAAAACCAGAGAATCCAAAAACAAATTTTGCAGTTACAGGATTATATCTTTATGACTCAAAAGTTTTTGATATAATTAAAACTCTAAAACCATCACAAAGAGGAGAACTTGAAATAACAGATGTAAACAATGCTTATATTAAAGAAAACAAAATGACCTTTGAAAAAGTTCAAGGTTTCTGGAGTGATGCAGGTACATTTAAATCATTGCATAAAACAATAGATTTTGTTAAACAAAAACATAAGTAATTTTAGAAAGCTTTAATAAGGGCATTAGTAGTGTAAAAAAGTATTATTAGAAACAATACCAAAAATAAAATGATACAAAAAACATTAGTTATAGTAAAGGCAGATGGAGTACAAAGGTCTATAGCTGGAGAACTTATTTCTAGGTTTGAAAGAGTAGGATTAAAAATCCTTGGCATGAAAATGGTTCATGCAACTAAGGATTTAGCAGAAAAACATTATGCAGATATGAAAGAAAGACACAGTGTTGAAATCTTTGAAACATCTGTAGAATACTTAACAGAAGGTCCAATTATTGCAATGTGTTTAGAAGGGGTAAATGCAGTTGAAATTGTTAGAAAACTTGTTGGAAACACTTATCCTCATGAGGCATTACCAGGGACAATAAGAGGAGACTACGCACACATATCAAAAATTTATGCTAATGAAAATAAACTAAAAGTTGGAAATTTAATTCACGCCTCTGCAAATCCAGAAGAAGCAGAAGCAGAACTTAATTTATGGTTCACACCAGAGTCTTTATATGAATATAAAAACTTAAATGAAAAACATATAAAAGGATAAATCCAGACACATCTTTAAATCAAGGCTTATATTAAAGAAAAACATGACTAAATATTTAATTTTAGGAAATGGGTTTATTGGAAAAAGATTCCAAAACTTTCTGCAAGATAGTACAACTTCATCAGCAAGAATTAATTCTATGGAAGATGTAAAAAAAGAAATTGAAAAACATAACCCAGAATTTGTAATAAATTGTATAGGAAAAACAGGAAGACCAAATATTGATTGGTGTGAAGAACATAAAGAAGAAACTTTTCAATCAAATTTTATAGTTCCATTACATATTTTTTCAGCCTGTTATATACTAAACAAAAAAATGGTTCACATCAGCAGTGGTTGTATTTATGAGGGTGATAAGAATTTCACAGAAAAGGATGAACCAAATTTCAAAGGTAGTTTTTACAGCGAAACTAAAGCACTTGCAGAGTTTGCTTTAAAAAATTTTAATGTTCTACAATTGAGATTAAGAATGCCTTTAGATTCTCAACCAAGTGAAAGAAATCTAATAGATAAATTATTAAAATATAATAAAGTAATAGAAGTTCCAAATTCAATAACAATAATTTCGGACTTTTTGCAAATAACAAAACAATTAATGGACAGAAATATAACAGGAATTTTCAATGTAGTAAATAAAAATCCAATCACACATAAACAATTATTACAAATTTACTATGAATTAACAAATCAAGAAATGAAGCACATTTTCATAAAACCAGAAGAATTAGACAAAATGACAAAAGCAAGAAGATCAAACTGTACACTTTCAACAAAAAAACTAGAAGATTTAGGGATTGAAGTTAGAGATGTAAAAGAAGCAGTAAAAGATTGTCTTAAACAATATGTTTCTTCTTCCTAATTATTTAGCAAATCTTCTATAAAAATCTGCAAAGAAAATATTCTTAGTAAAAGAACCAGCAGGAATTCCAACTAAAACAATTATCATTACTAAAAATATAATCTGCAAAGCTATACTTTTTAATAATGCCATCATATACTCGCCAAAATTATCAAACACAGATCCAACCTTGCTAAACTCAAACAAAGACTCTACTGTTTCTTTCTGGAAAAAATTCATTACAAGTATAGGAAGAATAAATAGTGCTATAAACAAGTATCCCAACAAACCAACTACAGGAATAAAACCCAAAATTCCTTGAACAATTCCATAAACTATAAAAAATGGTATTGCTTTAAGAAACATAAAAAATCCCAAATTTAAATCTCTCTTAAAATTAAATTTAGGCAACTCTTTAAAATCACCTTTAATAAAATGTTTAATTATTGTTATAGTATAACCACCTAAAGCAAACCAACCTATAAAGGGTAATAAAATCCAAAGAATATTCAATAAACCAACAGCCCTCTTAAAAGGATACTTAAACGCAGTTTCAAAATCTAAATTCATTTCTTCTTTTTACGCTTTCCTTTCCTTTTAACCTTTTTAGGTTTAGCCTTCTTAGTTACTCTCTTTCTTACAACCTTAACAGTAGGTCCACTTTTTTTAACACCTAATTTTCTGCTAATCTTCTCATCCATAGAAAGAATTAATCTCTCCATTCTTATTACTCTTTTCAAAGAATATAGCATACCTGCCACAGCACCTAGTAAAATATAAAGAATCAACTTAATTTCTAAGTCCATTATCTAACCACCCCTTTTTTTAATACTAAACTTAAGTTATTTTTCCTTTAAAAACTTTACTATGGTTACTAGGTTCTCTTGTATTTGAATTAATTAGTAAAATAAGAGAACTTTTTAATTAACAAATAACTTCCTAATATTTTTCACTCTTCTAAGTCTTTTTTAATTTTTAATATTTTATTTTTTAAATCTGGTAAATCTTTCTTTATTATATCCCAAACAGCATTAAAATCAACCTCAAAATATGCATGAACAATTACATCTCTAAAACCAGCAATTTTTTTCCAGGGAACTTCTGGATATTTTTCCCTAAAATTATATGGAATATTTTTTACAGCTTCCCCTATTATTTCCAATCTCCTAATTGTAGCATCTGTAAGTAACTCATCAGACTCAAATTTATCTTTTGATATTTTTTTAATGGAATTTTCAATTAGATTAATCTTTTCTAAAATATCTTCAATAAACAAACTTAAGTCTCTTTTCATATTATTCTTACCTCATCTTTTAATATTTGTTCTCTTAATTTTGGATGTATATATTTATAAGTTACTAAATGAACTTTTTTTCCTAATTTTTCTTCTAAATCAAGCTGGATTCCTGCAAATCCAAATCCAAGACCTTTCGGATATTTAATCAAAATATCAATATCACTGGATTTTTTTTGCTCTCCTCTTGCATAACTTCCAAATATTCCAGCTTTTTTTACTTTATTCTTTTTTAATACCCTTTTAATTTTTGGTATAATTTTTTTCAAATTTTTTAATGTTTTTTCCTTCTTTTCCATATTCAGTTTATCATCTGCTTTTTCCTTTTTTAAAATAAGTTCCTTTTCAGACAAATTCTTTCCAAGATAAATCCTTTTTTTCTTGAATTTTTTTCCATTCCTCATAGATTTAACTCTATAATAATACTTCTTTCCATTCCTTTCTTTGATTTCTGTATATACCATACAATTTATACGGGCACAATATTTATAAAGCTTTCTGTGGACGTAAAAAAGATTTAAAACTTTACTCTTCCAAAAGAACTTCAACTACAGCAGCAAAAGCCGGCCTTGTAATTAAAACCCCAACAGTTATACCAACAATTGTAGTCAATGCAAAACCTCTTAACAAACCAGCTCCAGCCATTAACAACGGAGTCATAGCAACCAAAGTTGTAAAGTATGCACTCATTATAATAAAGAAAGCACTCTTAATTTTTTGCTTCCAATTAATATATCTCTCAGTTCCCTTCAAAACTTCATCAGTAATTATAATCTGATGATCTATTCCTGTACCAACTGCAGCAATTATACCTGCAATTGCAGCTATATCTAATCTCCACTGCGCCAAAGAAGCAAACCCAATAATTAAAAATACTTCACAGAAACTTGTAATTATCATAGGAATCACAATTTTCAATCTTCTATATCTTGCAAATACAACAACACCAACAACAAAGATAGCTAAGAAACCAATTAAAATTGAATTATTAATAAAGTTTCTACCTAAAATTGGAGAAATTGTATCCAACTTAACTATATTTAGTTTCATAGGTAATGAACCTGTAATTAACATTGTCTGTAATTTATTCATACCACCCAAAGCACTTTGGTAAGCATCATTTTCAGTGTTACCAGTTCCAGGACCTGAAATTGCAATTTGTGTTGATTCTTTTCCTTTCAAATCAGCAGCAATTTGTAAACTATCAACTTCTTTTCCATCTAAATAAAAATCAATAGTCTTTTCTAAACTTTGATATCCAGATTCACTTGTGTTAACCTCTAAATTTTCAGTTGCACTAGCAAATCTTCTTGCAGCCGCTGGGCTTATGTGAATTCCAAATTCAAACTTACAATACCATCCACTTTCTGATTGTGTACAAGGTGGCCTTATACCAGAACAGCTTCCATCATCTTTACAAACAAAAGTAATATCTTTCTTTCCACCCTCAAATATTGTAGCATCACCAACTTTCGCCTCAAACACACCTTGTGAACCAATTAATTCTTTAACTTCTTCTCTTGTTACACCAGCAATTTCAACAATAACAAACTTATTTCCTTCCCAATCTTTTGCACTTCTTAAACTTATATCACCTAAACCATAAACATTTAATCTATTATCCAAAACAGAAATTAAATTTCTTATATCACTGTCACTTATATCTTCCTCAGATTCTGGCTGCAATAAAACTCTTGACCCACCAGCTAAATCCAAACCTAAAACTACATTACTTGTTCCAACATCACCAACTCTTATTTCAGGTTTCTCTTCAGTTAGGAATGCAAAACTTCCTTTATTTGTATTGAAAACTAATTTCGCTGAGCCATTATATTCTTTATTCAATGATTCTTGTTTAAGAATTTCCTCAAATTCATTTATATTTGTGATTTCAATATCATTTATGCTATTAATTAGAAAACCTTTTTCTAAACCATTATCTTGAGAAATTTCATCTACACTTTTTATTTCAATACCTTTTGCCCAAGGATTTGGATTAATTGCTACTAAAGCTAAAAGTAATACTATGATTAGTAAAATTACTCTCCATCCAAATATTTTTTTAATTTTCATCCTTCTTTCCTCTCAGCATACCATTTCAAAATTCCAGCATTTGTTAAATAAGTTGCAAACACATCAACAACCAAACCAATTAAAATAATCATGAACATTTGTTTTAAAACCGGAGAGTTAGTAACTATAAAACCTACACCTAATGCAGCAATTGTAGTTCCAGTCATTGTCAAACCAGTTTTCATTGCATCCAATATTCTCTTATTTACACTTCCTTCTTTTTTCTTCAAAACTCTGGTTGTCAATAATATATCAGTATCTACACTATAACCTATTAATAATAAAAGTGCTGAAATCCCAGCAGTTGATAATCTCACTCCAAACAAATTTAAAATCCCAACAGTAATTACAATATCAAAAAGTGCAGCAGAAATTACAGCTAATGAAGGAATAATAGTTCTGAAAACAATCAAAACAACTATACCCATTAAAATAAAAGCAATACCTATAGCTACAACCATTTGCCTGTAAAAACTTTCCCCAAGAGAACCACCAGCTTCTTCAACTGAATAATTATTTTCAGTTAAAACAATATTTATTTTATCTTCCAATACAGGCTTCAAATCTTTTTCCTCTAAATCACTTGCTTCTATTATAATCCCAATTTGTTTATCACTGCCAAACTCACTCAGCTTCCTCAAGAAAATATCAGATTCAGTAAACTTATCCTTCAAAAAATCTTTAAGATTCTCTATATCAATCTCTTTATCAGTATTAATAGTTATAGATAACCCACCAGTTAGTGTAACATCTTTCTTGATAAAATCTCCAGTTTTGACATAAAAGCCTCCAATTATGATTAAACTAACCAAAAATAGAGCCACTGGTATAAATATCAATAATTTGTAATTCTTATTATAATCCATAATCTTACCCTTTATTACTCCTTTTTAAACCTTTTCAAAAGCAAAATATTTATAAGAAATACATCTTTAAATAATATAAACAAGAGGTAAAATGGATCATAAAGAATCATACATAGTAGCTGTTTTTGTCATCGCTTTTGCATTATTCATATTTTTAGTTAATCCTTCTTATACAGGAATGGTTGCATTAGATGAATGTGATGTAACAGTTCTTGGTTGCTCAGATTATAATGAAACAGAATGTACAGAAGACCTTTGTGGTTTTAGTTGTGATTGGAATACTACAGACTGTGTAGATTACATAGCAGATTCAGGAAATGTCACAACTTATGATGCACCAGATATACAGGGAATGATATCTTCTTTGCAGAATTTAATTCTTGATACAGAAAAAGCAGAAATTATTCAAGCATTAGGTATTGATATGACAACAACAATCTCATCTTTAAGTGCATATGATTTACAGCTTCAAGATATAGAAGCAGACACATCATTAACAGATGCAGAAAAAGCAAATATGGTTCTTGATTTAACTACACAAATAGATACTTTCTTAGAAAACACACCAAAAGCAATTACAATCACAAATAAAATTTCTGGCTTACCTGCAACACCACCACCAGACATAACACAAGATATGATTCCTCAGGGAATAATGGAAGACTTAGAAGAAATTTATTATATACAAGACCAGGTAATCTCTAGAACAGATGTAATTGTATTTACAATGTTAACTTATGCAGATGTTCAAACTCTAAGTACATATATCAAAAAGTCAATTAATATTCCAATAGTGCAGACAGGATATGTTATTGAAATTTTGCCTTCAACAGTTTTAACTTCTCAGGCAGAATTAAAATTTTTAGGGCAGTATGAAACTGTTAAAAACAATCCTCTTATCTTAGCAGTACAAATGTCAAACAGTGCAGCACTTTATTCTTATATTTTACAAAGTGATGTGTCTTCTTTAATGGGAGAAATACAAACAGCAGTTATACCTTCTAGTTTAGAAATTGAACCAGTAATAAAAGTTACATGCGGAGATGGGATATGTACAGAATTATTAGAAGATAATATAACTTGTCCAGAAGATTGCTCCAAAAAAATTCCTTGGACTTTGATTATTATAATCCTTATAATTATAGTAGGGGGTATATTATTTATACATTTCTTCAAAACCAGAATTAAGAATATTAATGTTAAAGGAATATTTAAAAGAAAACCAAAAGAAGAAAGTTTATTCAACACAGAAACAGACAAGGAGAACTTAAAAAATTATGTTTTACATTCTATAAATGAGGGTGTTGCACAAGAAGAAATTAAAGCTATTTTGTTAAAGAAGGGTTGGACAAAAGAGCAGGTGGAGTTAATACTTAATGAAATAAGACGAGAATCTCAACCATCTGAACAACCTTCACAATCTTTATAAATCCCTTTTTCTAGTATTCTTATTATGCGCGGGTGGTCTAATGGCTAGAATCCACACAGTTTTAACTGGGGATGGCTAAGACAACAGCCTTCCATTCCTTTAAGGAGAAGGGAGCTGTTTATCTGGGTTCGAATCCCAGCCCGCGCACTTTTATAAAAAATGGAAAAATTAGAAGAAAAAGTTGAAAAAGAATTACCTGACTTTGATCCTAGCTCACCACCTAGTAACATTCAAAACAGAAGAGCAGCAAGAGCTCATGGTTTAAGGTATGATTCTAGAAGAAAACAATATGTAGGTTCTGGTGGAAATCCTGTAAGAGACAAATTTGGTCAATATCTTTAACGGACCTGATAGGATTCGAACCTACGACCCCTTCCTTAGGAGAGAAGTGCTCTATCCAAACTGAGCTACAGGTCCACAATAATTAGAATAGAAATCTTCTTTAAAAAACTAACTGTAAGATAAATTTAACGCTTGTTAAGTAAATCTGATAAATAGAAACATTTATATATAAGTGTTAAGTTATTTTAACATATGTTAAAAATATTAAACAACCTAAGACCCTTCTTCAAAAACAATTACAGAAGAATAAATGTTAGGGAATATTCAAGAATTATTAAAGTATCACCGCCAACAGCATCAACTCTTCTGGAAAAACTAAGAAAACAAAACTTATTAAAAAAAGAAAAAGAAAAAATTTACATAAACTATTTTGCTAACAAAACAAATAATTTATTCATAGATTTATCAAGAATATATTGGTCAACTTTAATAAAAAAGTCAGCATTAATTGATTATTTAAATAAAGAACTAATTAATCCAATTATAGTACTTTTTGGTTCATTTTCAAAAGCAGAAATAAAAAAAGGTTCTGATATAGACTTGGCAGTATTTAGTGTTTTAAAAAAAGATTTAAACCTTAAAAATTTTGAAAAAAAACTAAACAGAAAAATTCAGTTGTTTTTATTTAAATCAAGAGAAGAAATTAAAAATAAAGAACTATTAAATAATATACTAAATGGTTATAAAATTTCAGGTGAATGGTAATGGATTGGTTGGAGTGCAATAAAAAGAAATTTGTTAAGGATGTTAAGATTGATAAAAATCTAATAAACTCTCTAATAAAATCTTCAGGTAAAAAATTAAGCACATAGGATTCAATTACTCTAAATGATGATACAGCTACATCAAAAGTAAGTTTAACTTATGAGGCATTAAGAGAACTATTAGAAGCACTGGCAATATCTAATGGTTTTAAAATTTACAATCATGAATGTTATTGTTCTTTTTTAAAAGAAATTTTGAATAATTCTCAACTTGCAGATAAATTTGATAATTTTAGAAAAATAAGAAATAATATTAATTATTATGGAAAGGATTTACCAGGAGAAGAAGCTAAAATTATACTTGCAGAAATGAAAGATTTAATACAAAAAATTAAAGAAAAGTTATTCTAAAACCCCTTAACCTCAATCTTCTTCCCTTTACCAATACCCTTCAAAAGTTCACGACCAACAATACTATTCTTATGAACCTTAATCATACCTTTCTTAGAAGTTATTGCACTAAACAAAAACTCACCATCAACTGAAACCTCTACATTATAACCAGGGTCAGCCAATATTCTAATTAATTTTTTATCTTCCTGAATTTCAAAATCCAAATCTGTAAGCTCAACTTCAAGTTCCTTAACACCTAAACTTATACCTAACTTCTTCTCAATCTGTTCAATCCTTTTACCACCTTTACCAATTATCTCACCAACATACTCTTTAGGAACATAAATCTCAGCACGATTCTCATCTATAACTTCAACTTTCACATCACCACATAAACGAAGAAGCTCTTTAGTAATTTCTTTTTCAGCTAACCTACTCATTCCTTTCTTCTTCTTAGCTGAACCAACTGGTATCACAACAGTTTGATCTCCGTAAGAATAAATTTCATACTCCAACTTACCACTCTCAAAATCACAAACATCAACTACAGGTCTCGCCAAATCACTCTCAGTCATTCCTGAAGGAACTTTCACACCCATTTTCAAACTCAAAATTTTACCAATCTTCCCTTTGTCAATAAATAATATAGTGTCAATTATACTTGGTATCATACCTACATCTAAACGAGTTATAAATCTTTGAACAGCATCAATTGCTGAGCTTGAATGAACAACACCTATACACTCACTTCCAGCTAATCTTAAATCACCATACAAAGTAAAATCAGGTGTATCTCTCATCTCATCAAAAATTATATTGTCAGGTCTTGATAAAAATAATATATCATGTATTTCTTCACCTGTAGCAAAATTCTTACTGTATTGTGTAACCTCATCTGGTAATTGCAAATCTCTTGGTGACTCTACAGTTTTAACAATTTTTCCTAAAGTTAAAAGATGCTCTCCTAATGCTTGAGCAAAAGTCGATTTTCCAGATCCTGGCTCTCCGGAAATTATTACCCCTCTTGATTTATTTTGTAGTCTCTCATTTAGTTCTTCACTTAAATTATAATAATCTAATTTTAATTTCTTTAGTGGTTTAACAACTGTGATTTCCCAACCATCAGAAACAGGAGGTCTCACAATTACAATTCTATAATTCTTATATTGAATAATTGTACTTCCTTTCCTTGAAATTTCTACAAATGCATCACTTTGAATTCTTGTCTTCTCCATAATTTCTTTTGAGATAGCTTGCACTTCTTCTTTTGTTAGTTTATTTTTGCTTATTTTCTTTAATTCCCATTCTCCAGGCTTTCCTTTCTTTCCTTTTACTATGCAATTTTCAACTATATGTATGCTCATAGTTTTTTCATCAAAATATTTTTCAAATTCTAGTTTTTCTTTAAAATGTTTAGGCTTGAAGTAGATAACTTCTAAACCAAAAGCTTTTGCAGACTCTGCTTGTACTAGGTCTGCTGTGATTAGGTGTGCATTTTCTTTAACTGCTAGGTCTATGATTAATGCATCTATTTCCCCTGATTTAGCTAGTTTGATTTGCTCTATTTTAGGTCTGTTTCCTATGAAGCTGATTTTAGCTTGTTTTCTTAGATTTTGTATTTCTTCTAGTCCTGAGAAGCCTATTTCTTGTCCTTTGTTAGCTTGGTGCTCTAATTCAGCTATTACAGCATTTGGGATTAGAATTTGTCCTTTGATTTTCTTTTCATTTATTAGTTTAGTAACTAGGCGTTCTACAATAACACTTGTGTCTGCTACATATTTCATTTTCGAAACCTTTTTAAATTGGGTTTATTACTTAAGTTTAGGTTCAAGGTAATAAGAAGTCAAGAATTTTATTATCTTGAACTTAGATTATGTTCTTTTTAAAGCTTTTGATTGTTATTTGAATTAGTTTAAGATTTATCTGTAATCACTCATTAGTAAACACAAATAGAAACCTTTAAAAATAATCAAAGACATAAAACTTATTATG
>CBFCXS010000004.1:0-12016 GCA_965602085.1 Candidatus Woesearchaeota archaeon | reverse complement strand
TTATCTTTCCACCAATATCAATAGCAGTCATATTCATACCAACTTCATTATAACCACCTAATGGTATTATCTTCATATAAACCTCTTACTCAACTTACGCAACCCAAAAGTTAAGAAACAAAGAATCAATATATATACTAATAATATAACAATCCCCTCAAAAATAACAAACAAATCAGCATTAAATAACATAATTTCTTTTAACATACTTTCACCAATTACAAAAGGATTCAAATTAGCTACACTACGAATAGTAGCAGGCAAAGTCTCAAGAGGTAAAATAGTAGAAGAAAAAAACAACAAAATAGAACCAACAGAAATTGCACCTAAAGTATTTGTTTCCTCTGAACTAAATATATTACCAATAAACATACCTAAAAATACAAACACAGATACAATTAATAATATAACAAAAGTAGAATTAAACCAAACACTGGAAAGTGCTTCTTTAAAGAATATTAAAGAAACCAAAAATATAACAGCCATTTGTAAAAATAAAACAAACAAATTAGTTAAAAAATCACCCATCATAAACATACCATCAGAGGTAGGGGTTATAAAATTCCTAAAATATGAAGAACTGGTTTTCTCACGAACAACTAAAGTACTAGAAAGTAAAATCCCAATAAACATAATAACTAACACCAACAGCGTAGGAAACATATTACTCAAATGAGTCTTCTCAGCAATTATAGGTTCAATTGTGGTTTTAATTGGTGTAACTATAGATTCAGCTTCTGTAACTGCAATTGTATTTATCTTACCCATTATACTAGCCATTATAGCAGCAACCTGATGCATTGTATCAACACTAACCTTAACTTCTCCACCTAAGGTTGTCAAACTACCCAAAATTTCACTAACCTTACCACGAGCATCATTAAATTTACTACTTACACCATAAGATTTATTTTCAACATCAACAATAGCTTCATACACATCTGAAAAATCATCTTGAGTAGCACCAACACTACTAATTGCACTTGTCAACTCAGATTTAACAGCACCTAAACCTAGATCACTAGTAGAATATTCTAAATCAAGCTCCTTCAAAACAGTAGTAGACTCACCAATTTTAGTATCCAACTGCATATTTGATTCAATTGCACCTACAACACTTCCCTGTCTTTCTTTAATCAAACCTCTAGTCTCACTTAAAGTACTCAAAAGAACATTAGTTAATTCCTTGCTCAACTCAGAAGTTTTAGCAGAAACTTTTGAACTTATAGAATCAATTATAACCCAAACTATATTCATTCTAGTTTTATCAACAAAGAATACAACCCCCTCTTCACTACCAATCTGCATATCATTGGGAAACACAGCACACACATGCAACTCACTTCTTTTAATTTTAGAGATACACTTCTCTTTACTTTCAATCTTCATGACATTAAAATTCTTATCTTCTAACTCATCAAGAACACTCAAAGTTAATTCATTATATTCTCCAGTATAAACTCCAACATTTATATTATAAAAATTTGTAGTATTAAATGCAGCTCCAACCAAACCTATAATCAAAAGTGGACCAAGCAAAACAATCAGAGCAGAACTCTTACTCCTCAATAATAATTTAAGATTTTTCTTTATCAAACCAACTAACACATTACCAAAAGCAAGTGTTCTTACTTTTTTCAAAAGTTTCAAACTTTTAAGATTTGACTTTTTTAACATTTTTCCTCAATATTTCACTAAATACCTCACTCAAACTTGGTTTTCTCACACTCACATCAATTATTTTTTCTTTATTTTTGTGAATCTTAGCTAACAACTGTTTCAACACTTTCTCCGGCTTTGGGGTATACAACAAAACCTTATGCCCTTCCCTAACAACTTTCCTAACATCTCTTAAACCTTTTAGCAATTTATCATATTTACCAGGATGTGTTTCTAAATGAATTTCATGATTTTTAGTATAAGACTCTCTCAACTTAGTAGGACTTCCAATTTTTATTATTCTACCTTCAGCTAAAACAGCAACTTTAGAACACAGAGCTTCAACTTCCCATAATAAATGAGAAGTAATAATAATTGTAGTTCCATTGCCATTAATCTTCTTAATTAATTTTAACATACCTTTACGTAAAGCAGGGTCTAAATCTTGTGTTGGCTCGTCTAATATTAAAACAGGAGGATCATGAATTAATGCACATGCAATATCTAATCTTCTTTTCATACCATTAGATAAATTATTAGCTAAAGTTTTTCTTGCATCATACAAATCAACTAATCGTAAAACATTTTCAATATGGGTATCAATAAATTCATTAGTTAATCCATATAACCCACCAAAATATTTTATATTTTCTTCAACATTTAACTTACCATAAAAACTATTCTCCTGAGAAGCAAACCCAAAACTCCTTTTTATTTCATCAGAAACATCTTTTATATTATGTCCTCTAAAACTAACAAAACCTTTAGTTGGTCTATAAAATCCAATTAAAGTTTTTAACAAAGTAGTTTTTCCAGAACCATTCACACCTATGATTCCAAATAAATCACCAGGACTAATATCCAAATCAATACCATTCAGAACTAAATTTTTTCCAAACTTTTTAACCAAACCTTCAACTCTTATAGCCCCTTTACTAACTTTAGTATTCAGAGTAGGTAAACTAACCTGAGCAGGTCTAAAGCTTCTCTCAGCTACCTGTTTCTCTTTTCTCAAACCTCCTCCAAGTAACTTAGAGTAGGGCTCAAGAAACTCTTTCCACCCCTTTTTCGAGAGCTTAGGATACTTAAGCATCTAATATATTAAACAATTTACAGATTTTTAAAGCTTTCTTACCAAATAATTTATATAGATTAAGCACAAATTTATTATTATGAAGTCTAATAATGTTAATGCACTAGCTACATCAGTTATAGCTTTTGCAACAATAATTGGTTTAATGGTTGGATTTTATTATAATTTAAAAACATTTAATATAGTTTACTACAAGATTATATTTTATGAACTATTATTTATAGTTGCATTGGCATTAGTTATATTAAGATTAAGAGGTGTAATAGAAAATGGATAAAATTATAGAATTAATTAAAAAAAATTGGACAATTATAGTAGCAATAATAATAATAATTTATCTTTTAACAAGAATAAAAGTACCATAATAAAAACATTTAAAAACAAACAAAACTAAACAAAATAAAGAGGTGATATATTTGGCTGTAGACATTTGGGTTGTAACAATTTTCAAAATAGCATTTGTTGCTGTTATAACACATCTTTCATTAACAAGAATTATACCATTAATACAAAATTTCTTATCAACTGCATTTAAAGATAAAAAATCACTAGAAAGCTTAACATCATTATTAGGGATTCTAGTATTAATACTTGCAGGAAAAGAAATCCTAGTTGCTGTAACAGAGTTAAATAATGCAGTACTAAACTATGTTTTAACATTTGGTCCAGCATTAGTAGTATTGTCAAATTTAGTTTACTACTTACAGTTTATTATAGCAGCAGTATTATTAGTGGCTATATTTAAAGCATATAAGAAATAATTTTTTTTATTTTTTACTTATTTCTACTATATATAATTAGATGAGTTAATATATTAAAAGTTAGAAAGATTTTTATAGGTAAGGACTTTATTTCTTTTTATGAAGACTTGGTTGGAAGGTGGGTTGCTTGGTGCGAGTATTGGATTTTTGTTGGGAGTTATTGCTTATTTTGTTTTAATGGGTTTTGTAATTCCTGTTTATTTAGGACTTATATTACTCTTCCCTTATGTTATTATTTTAAAACTACCAATATCCCTTACAGCATCATCCTTTATACTAAAAAATTTGATTTGGTTTGCTATTTTAATCCAAACAGTTCTTTACTTTATAATAGGAAGTATAATAGGATTAATAATTCAAAAACTAAAATCTAAATAATTTTTTTTATTTTTTACTTATTTCTACAATGTACCTAGCTTTACCTTTAGGAACTCCAAATCTAAAAGGTTTAACAATTTTATAATCAACTATTTCTTTCAAAGAATTCAACCAATAAACTTTAATTGGAAAGAACACAAAAAATGTATGAATAAAACCACCAAACCATTTCTCTTTACCTAAATCAAAAAGCAAATCCCTGCGTTTAGAAAACATCAAACCTCTAAATTTATCAAAACTAGCAACTTTATCTAACTTATCAAAATCTATCATTGAGCCATTCTTGAAATAAGGTATAACACCAAAATTCCAGCTATAATAATTGGCCAATTTAATTTTATAAAATCAATCACTTTTTTCATATTTTATCCTCCTCCTTACCCAATAAACTGATAAAAATATCATCAAAAAATATACAATTGTTAAAACAACTAATTCGTAAACACCAACACCTTCTATATGTGAAAAATAATACCCCAATGCACCAGCAACACCTAAAACAGTAGCAACTGCAATAAAAGCATTTGATATAGCATTTAACTCATTAAAATTCATATATTAAATAAAAATACATTACTATTTAAATTCTCTCAAACCCAACAGCAGCATAACCAACAGCATTATCATAACTTCCAGTAACATCACCAGAAGTATAATAGTGTAACAAATTTCCCTTTTTAATTCCAAAATTTCTGCAAGCCTCAATAGCAACTACAATAGCACCAGAACCACAAATAGTAGTTTTCTTAGCATACTCAAAGAAACTTTTACTATCCATCTTCTTAATAAAATCTAAAGCCCCACCATCAAGAGTATACAAATTTTCTTTTTTATTAAAAGCAAAAGGATAGAATCCATAATCTTTCCCAAAATGAGTAAAATCAGAAGAAGCAATCACACAAACATTCAGCTCAGTATCAGCAATTGCATCACCAAGAGCACACAAATCATTATAGTCACCACTCTTAATTAAAATAGGAACAAAAGTTATATCTTTCAATCTATCTTTATTTATATACTGCAAAAAAGGTAACTGAACCTCTATAGAATGCTCATTAACCTCAGGCTCAAACTCATTTTTCAACTTAGGAAATTTCTGCATAAGACTTTTACCAAAGGAAACATTCACATCTACAGTACCAAAAGGCATAGACCAGTCAGAAAATAAACAAGTAGAAAAATCAGATCCAGCACCAGAGTGATTCACCCCCAAGATAACATAAACATCAGGAAACTCACTCTCAGCTAATTCTTTATATGCCCAAGCAGCACAAGCACCAGAAAACTGATAACCAGCATGTGGAGTAATAATCCCAAGAACATTACGACCCCTCTTCTTAATAGGAAACTCACCAGGGCCATCTAAGAAGCTCTTACGAATACTCTTATCTATATCCTCAAAAGTTTTCGGATAAAAACTACCAGCAAACTTAGCTTGTCTCTCCATAGAAAAAGAAAAAGAAAAAAGAATATAAAAATATTATTGTAATCAAGGCTTCTTTTCAACCTTAACAATTACATACCTTTCAGATGCTATAGCTCTAAAATTAGGTCTAAGATTACTAATGTAAATATCTAATACACCTTCCTGCATATCTTCTCTTACTCTTATTTCATTTACATTATCAACCATAAAACTCACTGAACCATCTTTATCTAATTTACTCAATTTAACTTCATGACCCAATATAGTTTTAACATCATCTAAATAAAATATATACTCATCTTCTCCAGGTATATACTTCACTATATCTACTTTAACATAATTATTTTCTATACTAGATGCATCAAATTTCCATCCTTTTATAGTTAATTCTATACCATTTACAATCTGAGGATCTTGCGTCTCTCTCATCTCTCTTTCTTGTCCATCAACATCAAAGATTACAACATAATCAGGGCTAAAACTAACCAAACGAACTATCTTACTATCAACTGTTATTGTATCTCCAACTTTCATGTCATATCCAGCGACACCTATCTCTTGTCCAAGCTGATCTCTAATAATATCCTTAGCACCTTCTGCTAAATCATCAGGTGACGGAACTTCCAAACAACCGGCAAGTAACAAAATTGAAAACAAAGCTAAAATTTTTCTCATATTTCCTCCCCCTTTAAATCCATTTTTTTAATTTAAAAAATAATATTGTAGCTATTACTGATAACAATATAAAAAGCATTATAGTATAAAAAGCATTCGGATTATTCTGCATAGGTAAAGCAACATTCATACCATAAATACCTGAAACCAACATAGGAATCAACAATAAACTAGCAATTACAGTGAATGACTTCATTATATCATTCATCTTATTTGAAATTGAAGATAAATGCAAGTCTAAACTGCTAGTTAATCTATCTCTGAATAATTCCTCTGTATCCAAAATCTGAGTTACATCAGCATAAACATCAGGGATCATATCAGCAATTAAATACTTAGAACTTCCTGCCTGTAAATCAGATATAATATTTCTATTTGAAACAATAGCTTTTCTTATCTCTAATAAATTCTTTTTAACAAAAAACAAACTTTTAACATTAGTCTTAGGTTTCAAAATATTGTTTTCAACCCTCTCTAATCTAATTTCAACTTTATCCAACACAGTCAAAAACTCTTTAGATAAAGCAACAAGAACTCTGTGTAAAAAATAAAAATAATCTTTTTTCTTAACACCAGTTAATTCAACTTCAATTTTCTTAACAAAATCATCTATGGCACTAATCTTACCATCATATAAAGTAACAACAAATTTTTTGTTAAATACAATCTCAATATTTTTCAATAAAATTTTTTTAGATTTATACACAGGAAACTTCAATAATATTATATCATAATTCTTGTGAGAAATTAATTTGGTTTTATTCTTATTCTTATACCTTCTCAAATCATTAGTACTAATTCCAGTTTTCTTAGAAACCTTGCGAAAATCAAAAATAGAGGGGTATTCACAATTACACCAAAAGAATTTATTCCTTATCTTCCCCAAATCCACCTCTAATTTTTTAACATTAGAAGGACAAAACACCTTCAACATCAAATATTATATTATCTACTCCAATTTATATAATTTACTGCTATAAAAAACTTTAAAAACCCTCAAATTTTTTTAAATATTATGTCAGAAGATGACTATGAAGAAGAATTTGTAGATAGTGAAGATGAAATCTTCAATGATGAGGAAACAGAAGATTCAGATGAAGACGATTCATGCTCACCTGAAGAAGAAGGCTTCATGAAGGGCTACAAAGAAGCAGGAAAAAGAAAAGAAGAAGACGACGAAGAATAAAATTAATTCTTTTAGATTTTATACACAGAACTCCCTAAAATCATATTGATGACAAAGCCTAAAAAGGAAATGCGAGCATCACCTCTCCAAGTTGCTCCATCAACATAATTTAAAGTGTTAACATCCGAAGCTTAGAAAATAAAAATTCAGGGAATCATTATAATCTAAATTCTCCTGCTAACACCCTATATATAAAATACCAAATATCATTATTTAAATATTATGTAACTCAAGTATATATTACTTAATATCTCGCAAAAGAATCATACCAACTAAGAAAAATATGACCATTAAAGAAATCCCAGCTAATTCAGCTATATTTGCATAAAAACTTATATCAACATTATCAAATAATTTCAAAGCATACTCAGTAGATTTAACTAACAAGAACAAAGTTAAAAATATTAAACCAACCCAAAGAGCACTCACACCATTCTTCAACCTTTTATCTTCAAATTCCTTCATTCTAAAAATAAAATAAACTGAAAAAAGCATTAATACAGCACTTAAACTAACCATACCAAATAATATATTATCAATCATTTTCTAGCCACCTTCAACTTTTCTTTCAAAGCATTAATTTCTTCATCTTTCAACCTGCTATCACTTTCTAAACTTTCAACCTCATTCTCAAGTTTACCTAAAGAACTTCTCATATTCTGCAATTTACCTTTTTCAATTTCTAAATCATCTTTTTGATCAGCTACCTTATCTTCATACAACTGTAATTTCTTTTTCTTCTCAGATAATTTTTCAAATTCTCTCTTAGCCTTTCTTTTCTGTTTTTCAATCCAGGCTCTATCATCTTTTACATCATCCCACTCATCTTCCATTCTATCTTGTCTTGCATGAATAGCTCTCTTATTCTTCTCAACTCTCTTCCTTTCTTGAACAAAAACTTTCAATTTAGAATTATACTCTTTTATTTTCTCATCAATTTTTTTCTTCAATTTTAAAATTTTATCTGCTTGACCTCTAGCTTTCTTAAACTCTCCTTTCTCCTTCTCCAACTCTTCCTCAAACACAAGTAAATTACTTATTTTCTTCTTCATCCTCTCTCTATCTTTCTCTGCTTTCAACTTAGCTAACTCTATCTTATCCTTATCTTTCTCAATTGTACTTAATTCTCTCTTAACCTCAGAAAGATTAAACTTAACTTCATCCTTCTCCAACTTTATTCTCTCTTCTTTGTTAGTCAAAACCTCAATCTTTTTATCAACCTCTTCTTCTTTCTCTTGTAGATCTTCTAACCTATCCTTAATTCTCTCCTCTTCATCTTTTATTTTACCTAAAGATTTTTTATATTCATTCTTATTCTCTTTTTTAATCATCTCTAAATTTGCCAATTCTGGTTTAATAAAATGATTAACCAATTGTTGTTTTATTCTTTCTTTATTTGGAGGCAAAGGTTTTACCAAAGGTCTCTTACGAAGATTAAAAAATTCCTTAGATTCAGCAACTGCACTTCCTTTTGTAGTTCTATAATTATACAAATTAAAACCAAACAAACTCAAACTAAAAGTAAAAAACAAACCATATTTGACAACAAAACCAATCTCACTGGAATAAAAATAATGTATACTTCCCATTAAAAGTGGTATACCCAAAGCAAGAATTAAACCAATAGTCATTGGTCTCTTAAATAATTTTATTATATTCCTATTTTTACAATCTGTCCAGTAATAAGTAGTAACTAAGAATATCAAAGCTACCAAATACCCATGGATTATCGTAATAGTTTCTAAATTCACTCTCTGCCCTCACTTAAATATAGTAAAACTATGTCATCCTTTATTTATAAGAATTATAAAACTAAAATCTATATTATTCAAAAATACCTTCACACTTACCACTTACACATTCACAAGCTTTAGGAGCAGCACAAAAGCACTCTCCACCAGAATCTAAAGGCAAATCATCAACTAAATAGCACCCACAGTTACAATCACCATCCTCACCAAAAACCACACAATCACTGTCTAAATTGCACTCTAAGGGCTCTACACAGCCTATAAACAATAAAACAAGCAAAATTAGCCATTTTCTCATAAATATACTAAGATTTACATCTTTTTATACCTATCTGAGACTAAAAAAGCAACATTTATATACTACATATGACTATAGTAATACTATAACAATACCACAACAATATGGCAACCTCAAATACACTAAGTTTTACTGTACCAAATGACCTAAAAGTCAAGCTAGAGGGTATCACCAAAACAGGCTATTATGACTCATTATCAGAGTTCCTAAGAGATGCAATTAGATCAACTCTAACCCAAAATAAGGACCTAAGAATTGCCTTAGCATTTGAATTATACAAACAAGAAAAAATAACATTAGGCAAAGCAGCTGAAATAATCCAAGAAAATCCAGCGGAGGTTAAAGCTCTTTTCAAAGCTAGAGAATTATGAACACTCAAGAACTACTAATAGTAACCCTAGCAATTGTAATTCTTGTAGCTACATATCTAACAATCACCCCTAGTATAACTGGTTTAGCAATTATAGGCCCAACCTTCACATTCAACAACAACATAATAAATGATAATGGAATTCAATTAAAGCAGCACAATATCACAGAAACAGAATCAACAAATGAAACAGTTTATTATACATTAACATTTGCAGAAACTACTAAAGATGAATTACAAAATTTAATTGCACTTGATGATAAAGCATTAGATTTAGAAAAAGAACTACTAAAAATTAAATTCAACAATAATTTAGAAACTGGAGATAAAATTAATTTTTATTTAACAAATACTAATGCAAATATACTAAACATCTATGACTTCACTGGAAATGGAAGTTTATATGGCTTATTATTATATCCAGCAATAGAAGGTCACTACCAAACAACTTTAACTATAGAGGAACCAACAAATGAACTTTCAGTATATTCAGTAGAGAACAAAACAAAAATTAATTACATCAACGCATCACATTTAGAAACAACAGGAAATCAAACTATAACTTACTACTATAATTCAGACAGCATAGAATCAAATGTAATACAACCAAGTAATCTAAGTAAGTGGGATATATTTACATCAGACCACACCCTAAACAACCAAATAATTAATTTTTACTACAAAACAGATGGGGAATATATAGAATTTACACCTCCATATAATTTTAGTTCTATAGATTCCTCAAGCCTACAGTTCAAACTAACTTTAATTTCAGACAATTCATCAACACCAATCATAAATGACCTAACAATAAATTACATAGAAGAAATCACAATTCCTTGTCAAGAAAACTGGACTTGTACAGATTGGGGGATTTGTACAAATGAAACACAGACTAGAACATGTACAGAAACAAATGAATGTGGGACTCAGGAGAATCAACCTCAAGAGATACAAAACTGCACAGAAACCTCACCACCCCCTCCTAGTCCCCCTTCATCTTCAGGAGCACCATCAAGTAGATCTAGTAGTCCTAGAACAACTACAACAACACAAACAGAATCATCTCCAGCAGTGCAAACAAAATCAGTATCACAACCAGTAATTATGAAATCAGCACCAGAGCCAGAAATAGCACAACCACAACCAAACATAAAAATTATAGGAAATACAATAGGATTCAGTTATTTAGCATTCCTATGTTTACTATTGTATAGAAGAAAACACAAACTCTAAGTTATACCACCAAAACCCTTCTTTACAAAACTATCATCTGATCCAACTTTCTGATATTCCATTTCAGTTAAAGTTTCTAATAATTCAGGAGGAAGTTCTCTTGAAGAAGGCATACTTTTAACTCTCAGAACTTTTCTGTAAGGTACTTTATGTTTCTCAGTTTTATGTCCGTGTTCTATTACAGGCTCCCCAGCTTGTTTTCTTCTTTTTTCATCATAAACTGCTCCAGAAACAATCTCACACAAAACTCCATTTTCTCCCATCAAAAATCTTAACTGACCATTAACTCTGCTTTTATCTTCCAAAAAACTATCATCTTTTTGCATTTTATGCAAGGTATTTTGTAAAAGCCACTCAGGAAAAGTATCTCTAGCACCATCATGATGTACTACATTTAAATGAAAAGTTTCCTCAGGACCAGTCCACCCACTAGACACTTTTGATGTATACTCAGGAGAAGCAAAATAAGTAATTCTTACCAAACTTCTTTGAGCAACTTGTTCAACCATCAAATTTACAACAAGAAGTATCTATATAAAGATTATTAAGATTAATTATCCACAATAAAATCATCTAATTTATACTTCAAATCTGCCTCAGATTTAACTAAACCCCTATTCTTCAAATACTCACGAGCAAGAACCCAAAAAAATAAACCTAAACTTTTCTTACCTTTATTATTACAAGGAATAACTAAATCAATATAATTTGATTCATTATTTGTATCACATAAAGCAGCAATAGTAACTCCCATCTTATATGCATCTTTCACAGCATTTTTATCAGGGAAAGGATCAGCAACAATTAATAATTTTTTTTCAGTAAAATCATCTAAATTAGTATTAGTTAATATACCAGGAGGATATCTTCCAGCTATACATTTGATACCAGTCATTTCAGCAAATTTCTTTATTGCATCCCAACTATTCTCTCTTCTTCCAACAACCAATATATCTTCAGGATTATACTGAGAAATCATTCTTGTAGCAACAGCCATTCTTTCATCAATTTTTTGAATATTTAATACAGCTAAACCATCACTTCTAATCTTATAGATAAATGGCTCCATATATTTAGTTCTGAACTTTGTACCTATATGTAAACCTACTTTCAAGTACTTCTCTAAAGGTACCAAAAATTGTTCAGTTTCTTGCTGTTCTACCATTATCTATCTCAGAAAATA
>CBFCXS010000003.1:0-12782 GCA_965602085.1 Candidatus Woesearchaeota archaeon | reverse complement strand
TCCTCTACCCATTCCTGGTTGTTGCATCATTTTGAAATTACCTCCTTGAATTCTAATTGCTTTACCATTCACTAAAGCATCAGCTATTTTTTTTCTTGCTGCTATTAAAGTTCTTTGAAATGTTGGCTGTGAAATTTTCATTTTTTTAGCTGCTTTGATTTGATCTAAATTTTCAAAATCTTTTAATCTAATAGCTTCTAATTCCTCTATATTTAGGATAGTTTCATTTAGTTCTGTTAATCTTATTCCAGCCGGCTTGAAATAAGTAATGTTTGGATTAAAACAAACTCTCCTAAATCTTCTTGGTCTTGGCATAGTTTACTTTAAAGTTTTTAACTTTTTAAGGATTTCTTGTTTTTCTGCTTCAATTTCTTTTGTTTCTGCTTCTATGTTTTGTAGTTCTTGTTGTAGTAATTGTTTTTGTTGCTCTTTAGTTGGTTCTTGGTATACAGGAATTACTTGTTCAACTGGAGCTATTGGTGCAAAAGCCCTTCTTCTCCAGCCAAATCCTCTACCTCTACCAAATCCTCTTCCCATTCCTCTTCCGAAGCCTGGGTTCATGAAACCTGGTACATTGTATCCATTACAAAAACCTAATCCTCTTCCAGTTCTTGGTCCTAAACCTTCAGGACCTGTTTGATCTCCTTTTGGCATTTTAATTACCCTCCTAATGAATTAATATTCATTATAGAATTATGAATATATATTCATATATAAAGGTTTCGGTAAGGTTTTTATATAAGAAATTTAGATAGTTTAGTTTATGAAGAAATTTATTGTTATATTATTTGTATTAGCTTTAATTTTAATAGGAGCTTATAATTTTGTTGGAGAAGAAAATATAACTGGTGAAGTTGTTCAAGGTGAGTGTGTTGAATTATATTCTTTTTATGGCCTAGGTTGCCCTCATTGCGGTGTTTTAAGTAGTTTTTTAGAAGATTTAGAAGAAAAATATCCTAATTTAGAAGTTAAAGAATATGAAATTTATTTTGACAAAGAAAATAGAAAATTATTTGAGTATATGGCTGATTCTTTTGGTGTTGAAATTCAGGGGGTTCCCACTATATTTATTGATGAAAAAGTTATAACTGGTTTTAGTAATGCTATAGGTGAGAATATTGAGGAGGAAGTTCAGAGATGTAGTCAGGAATGTTGTATATCTCCAATTGATAAAGTAGATGTTGGAAAAGTAACTGAAATAACAGGTGATAAATCTCCTTTAAAAGATCCTGAACAAACTAAATTATTTGCTAAATTAACTATACCTGCTGTTGTTTTGGCAGCTGCTGTTGATGCAATAAATCCCTGTGCTTTTGCTGTTTTAATTATTTTATTAGCTACTTTATTAGCTGCTGGTAAAAAGAAAAAGATTTTGTATGCTGGGTTAGCTTTTACATCTTCTATATTTATTTCATATTACTTAATGGGTGTAGGTTTGTATACAGCTATTCGGGCTGCTGGTTTAACTCATTTATTTTATTTTGTTGTTGCAATTTTAGCTATAATTATTGGTTTGTTTAATTTGAAAGATTATTTATGGTATGGTAAGTGGTTTGTAATGGAAGTTCCTCTTTCTTGGAGACCAAAAATGAAAGCTTTGTTGCGCGGAGTTACTTCTGTTCCTGGTGCATTTTTAACTGGTTTTGTTGTTTCATTGTTTTTATTACCCTGTACTTCTGGTCCTTATATAGTAATATTGGGTTTGTTAGCTGAAGCTACTACTAAATTTTATGCTATGGGATTACTTGTTTTGTATAATTTAATATTTGTTTTACCAATGTTAATAATAACTTTAGGTATCTTTAAAGGTTTTACAAGTGTTGAGAAGGCTGAGGAGTGGAGATGTAGAAGATTGAAGGTATTGCATTTGATTGCTGGTGTGATTATACTTTGTTTGGGTATTGGTATGTTGATTGCTTTGAAGCTTGGGTTTGTTTAGGTTGCCTTTTTTAATATAATATCTGAAATGAAATCTTTATTAATTTTGATTGTAGATGTGGCAACTTTCTCTAAATGATGTGACAGAGCTTTATTACTTCCTATTGCAATATAAATAACTTTCTTTTTGAAATTTATAGCTGAAGAAACAGCGCCTGAAAAATCTCCATCATTTGAAATAAGAAAAGCTTTATCATAAATTCCTTTTTGTGCATCTAATACTAGGTCTAAAGCTAAATTGATATCAGTTGCCTTTTCAACATAATAAACTATTCCTTTTCTCTTTCTTTTTTCTAATCTACCAAAAATAATTTTAAATTTATCTATTTTTCTAAGTATTTCAAAAAAACTTTGTTGCTTAGCATACATTTTAGGATTACTAAACTGTTCAATTGGAGCAATATAATAATTAATTTTAACTAAATTATTACCTTTAACCAGCTTTTTACAAAATTTTTTAATATCTATTTTACAGTTAAATTTATTTTTAATAGAAAAATAAAAATTACTTCCATCAATATAAATTGCAATCTCCTCTTTAGAATTGTTTTTCATTATAAAAAAGCATAGGATCCTTACAGATCCCATGGACTTAATTAATCCTTATATTGAGTTTAGCCTTTATAAAATTTCCTATTTGCATTTGATTGCTGGTGTGATTATACTTTGTTTAGGTGTTGGTATGTTGATTGCTTTGAAGCTTGGGTTTGTATAGAAAGGTATTTTAAATGGCTTAGTTTTATAGGGTTATATGGCAGAAAAATTTAATGTAATTGTTGAAAAAGGAGAAGATGGATATATAATATCTGAAGTAGTTGAACTTCCAGGATGTCACACCCAGGCTAAATCATATGATGAACTAATAAAAAGAACTAAAGAAGCTATTCATTTGTATTTAGGGGGTATTAAAAAACCAATTGAAACTAAATTTTTGGGTTTACAACAAATAGAGGTTTGTTAAATAAAATAATTAAGAAGGATTTGCAAATAAGTAGAGAGGATTTCTTAAATTTGGTATAGTAAGACTTAAATACTAAGAAGTTTTAATTTTTAATAAGAAAGCTGAGGGGAGAATTGGGTTTTGGTCTTCGGATTAAAATTTGACTTCGGACTTCAGTTTTTGGATTCTTTTTTATTACCATAACTTTTAAATATTAATTTTTCTTTAGTTTTTATATAAAGGGTGGTTATAGTTAAAAAAATATTTTTGGTGATACTTTTATTATTAATTATTCCTCTAGCTTATTCTACAAACAATTTGCAGTATCATAATGCTTCACAGATTTATCCTGAACTATTTGGTGTTGGTAGTTATATTTTTCAAGATAATATAAATGTTACTGGGAATACATCTCTTGGTGGTTATCTACATATAGGAGAGTCTTCAGCTATAAATAATTTTTTTAAAGATGCAGGAGACATCTTTACCAGTGAAAATATTTATGGTGGTAAAGGGATAATTGGCAAAGCAGAACCCTTTGGTGTTGGATTGATGAGTACAAATAGTGGAGAAACAATAAATTTTAGCAGTTTAGGTGGAACTGCTAATATGGATGTAGATACTGCTGTTATTTGTGATACAATAGACCCTTGGGTTGCTGGTGATTATATAAATGAAGGTGGGCACGAAAAAATGTTTTTTACTGTTCTTTCTTCAAGCCCTACTAATTATGCTGGAGCAACTGGAATGATAAAAGATGTGATAAATTCTTCTTGTATTAGGGTAAGTGTTGCTGCTGCTGGTTTGAGAAGTATAGTTGATTCTACTACTATGACTTATTATGTGTATAAGCATCCTAATTTTGCTGTTTTAGATAGGGGGGATATACATTTCCATGTTGGTAGAAATCCTGATTCAAGAGTTCATATTTATATCCCAGATGGAAGAGGATTTCATGGTATGTATATAGATGATACTGCTGGAGTAGACCAACATCAAGCTTTAACAATAGACCAAGATGGACATAATTATGATGGTATAGTTGGATTAAATGTTTATACTTATTCTTCAGTTCCTGTTGATAGTAAACTTGGTATAAATACTTTATTAGAAATAGATGGAACAGATGTAAGCAATTCAGAAGAAAGGTTTATTGATATGAGGTTAATAGGACAACCTACAAATTCTCATGTAGATGGTATTTATATGGACTCAAATATAGAACATATAATTCATGTTGGTTCAGCAGAAGAAATAACTTCTTCCTGGTATTATGATGGAACAACTAATTGGAATATGACTAATAATTTTACAAGTGAAACTTATGATGCTACAATATTTGAAAATGATGGTGATGTTATTTATATAGCAAATGATTTGAATTTTACAAGAGTTGGTATTTCATTAAATACAACTGCTTCAGCAAATATATTGGCTGAATATTATTATTGTGATGAGAATGAAGTCTGGAAGGTTTTACCTGGTATTGTTGATACAACTGCTGGATTTACTACTTCAGGTTCAATATCTTTTATTTCACCAAGTGATAGAGGAAAATGTAATACAGATATGGATGGAAATGCTTTTGGTGACACAACTAAATATCATTATATAGCCATTAACAGAACAAGAAATTTTATAGTAACACCACCAATTGAAAATTTAATAACTATAGGTGGGGCAGGAAATTACTTTTTATTACAAAAAGATATGATGCGGTTGAGACCAGTTGACACAGGACCAGAAACTTGTGATGCTTCTATTTTAGGTGCTATTTATTTTGATATTAGTCAAGATGATATGTGTGTTTGTAAATTTGGTGGATGGAAGGTAATGACAGATGGGACAGATTGTATATAAATTTATTTTTATTTTGTTTTTTCTTTTATTAATTCCTGTTGTTTTAGCAGCAATTAGAGATGGTTCTTGTTATCCTGGTGAAACTTGTTTGTTATCTATGTTTCAAGAAAATAATTCTCATGTTGGTGAATGTGGTCATTATAATTATTCTTTATGTTATCCTGGCATACATAATACTAATTTGAGTAATAGTAATTGTACTGATTCTGAACATTGTATTTTATCGCAGTATCAACATAATAATTCTCATATTGGAAGGTGTGGTTATTATAATTATTCTTTGTGTATATCTGGAAATTGGAGAACAGATATAGTTGAAACCTATTGTAATTCTACCCCTATAATCACTTCTTATAAACATAATAATTCTCACATTGGAGATTTAGAATATTATAATTACACTTTGTGTTTGAAGTATATACCCCCTATTTTACCTGAGAAGATAGAACATCCTGGAAGTTCATCTGGAATGGGAAATGATGCTGATAGAGTTGGTTCTACGATAACAGAGCAAGAACAAACTGTAAAAGGTGATTTGTATAGTATTGATTACTTATGGCCTGGTTTAACTTTGTTGAATATAACAGACCCTGCTTTAAGTGTTTATAGAATTGAGATGGATTCTTCAAAAGAAGCTGAAGATGTTAAAATTAAAATAGAAGAATCAAAGAATACTAAATTAAGCAAACCAGATAGAAGAGTTTACAGGTATGTAACTATTGAAACAGATTTGCCTGAGTCTTTTATTAATAAAGTTAGATTAATCTTTAAAATTCAAAAAAATTTTGGAGAAGATATTAAATTATTGAGATATGTAGGTTATTGGGAAGAATTAGAAACCAATAAACTTTTTGAAGATGATTATTATGAACATTATGAATCTTTTAGTAGAGGGTTTAGTGTGTTTGCTATTAGTTCTGAAAAATTTCAAATTATGGAAACTATAGAAAAGATAGCACAAGAAGTGACTGTGGACAAACCTTCTAAAAGTGAAATTTGGTTATATGCTCTTTTACCTATAATTATGTTAATTATTGGAGGATTAACTTTATTGTATCATCTTAGAAAATTAATTGTAACTTATAAAAAATTAAGTATTGCTGTTCTTTTATTAAGTGGTGTAGTAATAGTTTTGATTATACCTTTTACTAGTGTTGTGTTGTATTGGGCTATTTTCCCTTTGAGTCTAATTGTTTTGTTAATGTTTGGGGTGGTGTTTGTTATGAAAAAGTTTATGTTTAAAAAGAAATCATCCTTCATACAAAAGTTGGCAAATATTTTTGTAAAAGAAAATGTTCATGTTGTAATTTATGATATGGTTAAAAAACCTAAGAAGAAAAAAAGAAAAAAATCTAAAATGCCTACTTTGAAAGAATTAAAAGAAGTGTTTGGTAAGATGCCCAAGAGGAAATATCCTAAAGGAGTACCTTCTTTACAAGAGTTGAAAGAAGTATTTGGTAAAAAGAAGAAGAAAAAGAAGAAGAAAAAGGGTATTTTTTCAAAGGAAGAGATAGAAAAATATGGCAAAGATGAAGTAAAGAAATTTAAGTTGTAGTTAAAGCACAATAATCCTTAAATATATGTTTTGTGTTTATCTTTAATTGAAAGAGGTGATAGCCTCTAGAATATTCTACGAGGTATTAAGTGAGGGCATTTATATATGGGTTTTTTTGATAGATTCAAAAGCGGAGAGACATTATTTTATCCTGGCTGTTTAGCTAAGCATAATTTGAAAAGTGTTGCTAATAATTATATAACTCTGTTACAGAAGTTAGGTGTCAATCTTATTTTATTAAAAGATGAAGAAGTTTGCTGTGGTTATCCTGCATTAAGTTTGGGTTATAAACCAGAATTTGAAGATTTAAGATTGAAAAATATGGAAATTTTTAGGAAACATAATGTTAAGAAAATAATTACTTTGTGTCCTAGTTGTTATTTAACTTTTAAAAATTATGAAGGTATGAAAGTTGAGCATGTTACTCAAACTCTTGCTAAATATTTGAGAGCATTACCTGTTAAATATGAGAAAAAAATAACTTATTATGATCCTTGTTGTTTGTCAAGAAAAGGTGGAGTTATGAGCGAACCAAGAGCTATATTGAAAGCTTTAGGTTTTGAAGTTGTAGAATTAGAAGATTGTAGAGAAAAAACAATGTGTTGCGGTGCAGGCGGAGGTATGAAACATAATTTACCTTCTATATCAAATAAAATTGCTAAAAAAATATTATCTAAAGTTAAAACTAAAACTTTGATTACCTCTTGTCCTTTATGTTATGCTCATTTGAAAGAGAACAGTTCTAAAGTTGAAGTTTTAGAATTATCTCAGGTGTTAGTATGAAAAATTGGTTTGAAAAAATTGTTGGAGCAGAGAATGTTTCAGAAGAAATAGTTGATAAAGAAGTTTACAGTACTGATGCTTCAAGAATAAAAAGTGCTGGTGGAACAAGAATTGTTTGTTTTGTTGAAACTGATAAACAAATTCATCAAATTATTTTGTTTGCTAAAAGAAATAAAATTGATATAGTTGCTAGAGGTGGTGGAAGTAATTTAGTTGGTAGTGCTGTTCCTGATAATTCTATTGTTATAGACTTTTCTAAGATGAATAAAATTTTGAAAGTTGGAAAAGATTGTGCTATAGTACAACCTGGTATAACAATTGATTCTTTGAATGAGCAGCTTGGTGACAAAATGTTTCCAGTTATTCCTCTTTCTAGTGATATAACTACTATTGGTGGCTGTGTTTCTATGAATTATGGAAGTCCTAGGAGTTTTAAGTATGGAAGAACTAGTGAATGGGTTGTTAATGCTGAAATAATTGATGGAACTGGAAGGTCTCGTGAGTTAAGAAGTAAAGACATATGTGGAAGTGAAGGTGGAATTGGTTTGATAACTAAGGTAAAAATTAAGTTAATTCCTAAAGTTACTGGTGTGAGTTATGAAATTTTTAGTTTTAATGAATTAGAACCTTTAGTTGAAAAAGTTTCTATGTTAAGAAATAGAACTGATGTGCTTTCTATAGAATTTATTAATAGTGTTGCTGCTCAAGTTTGTTTGTTTGGGGATAAAAATTATTTGTTGGTTGAATATGAAGGCAAAGGTGGGGTTGTTGTTAAGGATGAGATTAAGAAATTGTTGGTTAAAAGGGCAAATATGAGACATTTATTATTTAATGCTGATTATAAAATAATTCAGGATCCTGTTGTTCCTTTTAATAATTTAGTTGAGTTTTTATACTGGTTGAAGATGAATAAAGTTCCTTGCTTTGGTCACCTTGGTAATGGTGTTCTACATCCTGTGTTTAAAGATTTAGCAAAAATTAAACCAATGTATGTAGTTGTTAATAGGTTGGGTGGAGAAGCTAATGGTGAGTTTGGTATTGGATTATTAAATAAAGAATATGTTAAGGAAAATAAGAAAGCTGAGTTTAAAATCTTAAAAGATAAGTATGATCCTGAGAATATATTGAATAGAGGTAAGTTAGTATGAGTGAGAAGTGTAGTTTGTGTGGAAAGTGTAAGGCTGTTTGTCCTATTTTTGGTGTTACACTTAAGGAAGTAGTTGGTCCGCGAGCTAAAAGGTTATTGAAGCAGAAAGGAATTACTGATAAGGTATTTTATTTTTGTACACTTTGCGGTGCTTGTAAGTTGAAGTGTCCTTTAGGTGTTGATATTGATTTCTTAAAAATTCGTGAAGAAATGGTTAAGTCTGGTTTGGAAAGTAAGAAAAATCGTGAGTTGATTGATAAGTTGAGAAGAGAAGGTAGGGCTTACTGAGGTATAATAACTTTATCTGGTAATAATTGTTTTAATTTTTCTGCATCTTCTGGTGAACCTACCACTCCTTTTGTGTAATGCATTGGAATTACTGTTGTTGCTTTAACTTTTTGTGCTGCTAATGCTGCTTCTTGTGCATTCATTGTGTATGTTCCTCCAACTGGTAATAGTGCTATGTCTACATTCATCTTATCCATTTCTGGAATTATATCTGTATCTCCTGCATGATAAATTGTTTTATCTTTAATTTTAATTATGTAACCACACCATTCATTTTCTTTTGGATGAAATTCTTTATCTATATTGTATGCTGGTGTTGCTTGTATTTTTATATCTCCTATATCTATTATTTGTCCTGGAGATATAATTTTCAAAGTTCCTTTTTCACTTCTTGCAAATTTTGATGTGCAATCTGGTGGTGCAACTATAATTGTGTCATTTTTTACTATTTTTTCTATATCTTCTAAAGAACAATGGTCATAATGCGGATGTGTTATAAGAACTATATCTACTTTTAGTGGCACTGCAATTTTGAATGGATCTATTAGAATTTTATTTTCGATGTTAAAACCTGAATGCCCCAACCATCTAATATTAATTCCCTGTATATCCATATATTTGTTAAAAATCTCTTGTATAAAAGAGTTTTGATAATGTTTATATAATATAAAAATAGTATTTGATTTAGATGATTGAGTATATATACTTTATATTAGGAATCATCTTTTTATTAAAAGGGGCTGATTTTTTAGTTGATGGGTCTTCCTCTTTAGGAAAAAGATTAGGGATATCTAGTTTAGTTATTGGTCTAACTATAGTGGCTTTTGGGACCTCTATGCCTGAACTTGTTGTTAATGTTTTAGCTGCATTGAAAGGTGCTACAGAGATTGCTTTTGGTAATATAATTGGTTCAAATATTTCTAATATATTGCTTGTTTTAGGTATAACTGCTATTATTGCTAATATTAAGGTTGAGCGTGCTACAACTTGGAAACAAATGCCTTTTGCACTTTTGGCTGTTGTTGTTTTGTTTATTATTTCTAATAAGTATATAATAACTGGTTCTGAAGTTTTTAGTTTGAACAGGGTTGATGGTTTAATTTTGTTAGCTTTTTTTTCAATTTTTATTTATTATGTAATTGATTTAGCAATGAAAAGTAAATCTAAAGCTGTTAAAAAAGAATTAAAATTTGATAAGAGAAGTTATTCTAATATAACTTTTTTGATTGTTCTTGGTTTAATTGGTTTATATTTTGGTGGTAAATGGACAGTTGATGGTGCAGTTTATATTGCTTCTCAATTAGGGTTGAGCCAATTTTTAATCTCTGCTACAGTTGTTGCTATAGGTACTTCTTTACCTGAATTAATGACATCTGTTGTTGCTGCTACTAAAGGTAAAGTAGATTTAGCTGTTGGGAATATAATTGGTTCTAATATATTTAATATTTTTTGGATTTTAGGTCTTACTTCTTTGATTTCTCCTATAGTTATTCCTAGTTTTATTAATATTGATATAATAATTTTGCTTTTGGTTACTTTAGTTTTGTTTTTTGCTATGTTTGTTGGTAAAAGGCATCAGTTGGATAGATGGCAAGGGTGGGCTTTTGTTTTATTTTATATTATTTATATTGCTTTCTTGATTTGGAGAGGTTAGAATGGATTATTATAATCTAGATAAAAAAGAGGTATTACATAAATTACATTCTTCTCTTAGAGGTTTAAGTGAGTTTGAGGCTGAAAGCAGATTAAAAGAATATGGCCCAAATTATTTAGAGAAAGTTAAAAGATTAAGCGGATTGAAAATCTTTTTATCCCAATTTAAAGATGTTATAGTTTTTATTTTAATATTTGCTGTTTTAGTTAGTTTATTTTTACATGAGTTTATTGATGCAATTGTAATTGGAGCTATTTTACTTTTGAATGCTGTGTTTGGTTTCGTTCAGGAATACAAAGCTGAGAAAAGTATTAGTTTGTTAAGAAAGTTGAGTTCTCCCCAGTCTAAAGTTCTGAGAGATAATAAACATAAAATAATTGATTCTAAAGATTTAGTTCCTGGTGATATAGTTATTTTGGAAACTGGGGATAAATTAAGTGCTGATGGTAGGTTAATTGAGAATATTGATTTGCAAGTTGATGAGTCTATCTTAACTGGAGAATCTACTACTGTTGCTAAATATGTTAAAGCAATTTCTAAAGAAAAACCTTTAGCTGAAAGACATAATATGGTTTTTTCCGGTACAACTGTAACTGCTGGTAGAGGTAAATTTATTGTTACTGCTACTGGTATGAAATCTGAAGTTGGTAAAGTTGCTCATTTGGTGCAAATAGTTGAGGGTGGTGAAACTCCTTTAGCAAAAAGGTTGAAAAAGTTGGGTATGATTCTTGGTGGAGTAGTTGTATTACTTGCTTTGTTGATTTTATTTTTAGGTATGTTTGAGAAGATTGGATTTTATGAGTCTTTGTTAACATCTATAAGTTTAGCTGTTGCTGTAATTCCTGAAGGTTTGCCTGCTGTTGTAACTATTTGTTTAGCTCTTGGTGTTCAGAGAATGTTGAAGCAGAGAGCTTTGGTTAGGAAGTTAAAAGCTGTGGAGACTTTAGGGAGCACTTCTGTTATTTGTGCTGATAAAACAGGCACTATAACTAAAAATGAGATGACTGTTCGTGAGATTTTTGTTAATAATAAATTAATTAATGTTACTGGTGAAGGTTATGATACTGAAGGTGAATTTCATTTTAAAGGAAAGAAAACTGATTCTGAGAAATTTTTTGTTTTATTAGAAGGGGCAGCTTCTTGTAACAATTCTTCATTACCTGATTTTGGTGATCCTACTGAGTTAGCTTTGCGAGTTATGGCTAAAAAAGGTAATGTTGATGGAATTTCAGAGAGAATACATGAAGATCCTTTTAGTTCTGAGAAAAAATATATGATGACAACTCATATAACTTCTAAAGGTGAAATAACTTATATTAAAGGAGCAGCTGAAAGAGTTTTAGACCTTTGTGGTTATTATTATTTTAATGGTAAAGAAATTAAATTGAGTAAGAAAAGTATTGATAATTTTTTGGATGTTACTGGTGATATGGCTGATAAAGCTCTGAGAGTTCTTGGTGTTGCTTATAAGAAAAATAAGAAAACTGTGTTTGTTGGTCTTTGTGGTATGATTGATCCACCAAGAAAAGAAGTTAAGGAGGCTGTAAAATTATGTAAGGAAGCTGGGATTAGAGTTGTTATGATTACTGGAGATCATAAAAGAACTGCTGAAGCTGTAGCTAAACAAGTTGGAATTATTAGTAGAGTTGTTCAAGGTAAGGAGTTGGATGATATATCTGGCAGTGAATTAAAAGATTTAGTTGAAAGAGTTTCTATTTTTGCTAGGGTTAGTCCTCAACATAAAGTTATGATTTTAAATGCTTTGCAGGAACAAGAACATGTTGTTGCAATGACTGGTGATGGTGTAAATGATGCTCCTGCTTTGAAGAAAGCTGATGTTGGTATTGCAATGAATATTAAAGGAACTGATGTTGCTCGTACTGCTGCAGATATGGTTTTACTTGATGATCACTTTTCAACTATAGTTGCTGCTGTAAAAGAAGGAAGAGTTATTTATGATAATATAAAGAAATTTGTTAAATTTTTGTTAACTTCTAATTTAGATGAATTTTTGATAATTTTAGTAACACTCTTGATGGGTTTACCTTTGCCTCTTTTACCTTTACAAATTCTTTGGATTAATTTAATTACAGATGGTTTACCTGCTTTAGCTCTGAGTGTTGATAATCCTGGAAAAGGAATAATGCAGAGAAAACCGCGTAATAAAAAAGAAAGTATATTGAAAGGTATGATTCCTTATTTTATTGGTGCTGGTGTGTTAGCTACAGCTGGTGGTTTACTTGGTTATTTTAATTATCTTGGAAGTGATTTAGATAAAGCACGTACTATGGTTCTGACTATAATAATTATGTTTGAAATGTTTTGGGTGTTTACTTGTAGAAGTGATAAGTATACTGTGTTTGAGTTGGGGAATAATAAATGGTTATATTTGGCTGTTATTGTTAGTATTGGTTTGCATGTTGGTATGATGTATAGTAGCTTTGGTGCTTTGTTTAAAGTTGTTCCTCTTGGTTTTGTTGATTGGTTAAAAGTAGTTGGTTTGAGTTGTGGTGGTTTTGTTGTATTTGAAGCTAAGAAGTTGATTTTTTGGAAGAGGTAGTTTTATATAGAAATTTTTATTTATTATTTAAATGGATGAAGCTGAGAAAGAGTTTTG
>CBFCXS010000002.1:0-13907 GCA_965602085.1 Candidatus Woesearchaeota archaeon | reverse complement strand
TAGGTGCTGCCTTCTTTACTTTAGGTGTAGTCTCAGCAATATCTTTAACTGCAGGAGCTTCAGTTTCAGTCCCATCTTCTCCTAGACCTTCTACAATCTCTTTAGCTAGATCTACATCTTTATCTGCAACTGCATCAGATAGATCAAATATAGCATCTTCTACATCAGCATCATCAAGTGCAAACCATTGATCTTTAAGATCTTTTCTAATAGCTCTAAAACCTTTTTTATCTCCTGCAGCTACTACTTTATATAATCTGTTATATAGTGCTGTAATTGCATCCTCTTCTTGATCTTCAGTCTCATCTTCTACAGGTGCATCTCCACCTAGCTCAGCTATCAGCTTATTAAAGCCTACAAAATAATCTCTTTTTAAAGCTGCTGTATATCGAGTAGCCTCATTTACTCTATCTGCATCTAGTATAACCATATCTGCAGGAGCATTTTCAACTACACCAAACATACTCTTACCTTTAAAGTTAATAAACTCTCCATCTTCTATTCTCTGTGGTAAATACTTCATACGATCTATATCACTAGAAGCCTGTACCATATCTCCATAACCTGTAAGGAATGCTTTTAAAAAACTCATCCTAATCTCCTTCTTATATTTTTTAACTCCATCTATCTCTAAATGTGTAAGTGAATTATTACATACCTAAGTTTAATAACAGCTTAATAAACCATTAACAAACTAAAAACTTTTCAAATAAATACTTATGATCTTCAGGAAGTGCATCATATAGGGCTTTAGCTAGATCCTGAATTTCCCATAAAGCACTCTTACTAGATCTTAATCCTATAAAATTCTGTAAACTTCTAGCATTAATAGTCATTACTAAACTAGTCTTATATGCCTCAGGTAAACAATGTTTAACTACATCATTACTATAACCATCTTTTAGTGCATACTTCATATTTTTTAATACATTTAGCATTACAGGATGTAACTCTTCAGGTAGTTTATCAATTACACAATATTTCTCTAATGTAATATCCTCATCATCTCTCAGCTCTTTTAGTGTATATCTAGTACTCTTAACTGAGTATGATGCTATCCTATGTCTAGCTACTTCCTGTAAACATGCTCTACTGATACCATCTATATCAAAGTTATATACTAGGTGCTCAATAGTACTAGCATGTTTATTCTTATTAGCTACTCTCTCAATTCTCTCACATACCTTATCAGGATCTACAGACTTATCCCAACATTTAGAGATAGCTGCATCTGCTACTGATAGTGGTGTATAATTTAATAGATTAATCTGCATCTCTTTGATCCTTATTCTTTTTTCTCTTGAGTCTTTTAGCTCTTAATTGATTTTTACTTGCCATTTTCTAACACTTCTCTCTCAGCATCTAAGTCTCTTACTTCAGCTGCATCTCTTGTAAACTTCTCAGGGTATCTAACTTTTAATTTATTGATCACTCTATCCATCTCAGGATCAAAGTCAGTATCTAACTCATCCATAGCAATAGCCACATACCATAATAGATCCCCTAACTCTTCTTTTAAATTAGTTACATCTAATGGCTTACCATAGAACAAACTCTTTTTTAGTGCATCTGTAAACTCAGCAGTCTCAGTTTGCATACCCATAGCAGCATGTACTAATCTCTCTCTTTTATAAATGTTAGCATCATTATCTACTAACATATTAAACTCACTACTCTCAGTCCTCATAGCCTCATCTTTGAAATTTAACATAATATCCTGCCTCTTCATATACTTTAAATGTTTTAGCTACTTCTGATACATCATCAGGCATAGCAACTACTTTACTCAGTCCAGTTTTTAAGTTAGTTATTTTTAAACTCATAAACATCTCCTTTTTTTGGAATAGTGAATTATTGCATACAAAAGTTTAACAACAGCTTAATAAATAATTAATAAACTTTTAAGTCTTATGCTGATAATATTCTAGTTAAATACAACATAAGGAGATAATTATGGCAAGGACTAAAAAAGGTACTCATGTAAATGTATCAATGAAAAAAGCTGTACATGCTAAGGCTAAGAAGATCCAAGAAGCTGAGAAGTTAGCTACTATATCTGATGCAATAGATAAAGCACTTGATCTATATACTGCAGGTAAGTAGAGATGGGTAGAGTTTTAATAGCTTGTGAAGAGAGTCAAGCAGTAACAAAAGAATTTAGATTATTAGGTCATGAAGCCTACAGCTGTGATATTATAGAAACTAGTGGGGATAAACCTGAGTGGCATTTACAGCAAGATGTAATACCTCTGTTAGCCCAAGAATGGGATCTTATTATAGCTTTCCCCCCTTGTACTTATTTAACTGTATCAGGTAACGCATGGTTTAATGTAGAGAAGTATGGTAGAAAAGCTAGGAAGAGACATAGAGACAGAAAAAGAGCAGTAGATTTTTTTATGGCTTTTGCTAATGCTAAGTGTGATAAGGTGGCTATAGAAAACCCTATAGGGCACATGAGTACAGCATGGAGAAAACCCGATCATATAATAGAGCCATGGATGTGGGGAGACTTAGCCACTAAAAAAACTTGTCTATGGTTAAAAGGATTACCTAAACTTATACCGGATACTACGGAGAAACCCGAGTTAGAGTATGTAAGTTATGGTAAAAATAATAGGATGCAAAAATGGATGTATGATATTAGATGCACTACAGTAGAAGATGGTAAGAGAGCAAAACTAGCTAGTAAGACATTTCCTGGTATTGCTAATGCTATGGCTACACAATGGGGAGCATTAATATGATATTTGAATATAGTATAAGTAAAAATCACTACAATGGTTATAAGAATAAGAAGAGTGATAGTGTACCTAAGTTGCTGCAGGATCTAGCTAGTTATTGTGTATCTCCTGTTACTGAGTATGGAGACAAAGAGATCACTAATGTATCTGATGGTAAAACATGGATGAGTAAGAGTCATAGAACTAATGCCACTATAGTAAGTAGAGGTAACTTAGGTATGATAGATTTTGAAGGTAAGCCTGATAACTTAGATAAGCTGCTCAAGTGTATAGAAGATAAAGATCTATTTTATGTAGCTATCCCTAGTCAGTCTAATAAGAGTGATAAGAGAAATGCCAGGTATCACATCATGTATCTTATAGATGGTGCATACTCTATTAATGCTGAAGCTATGAAAAAACAAGCTAAAGAGTTCTTTAATTATATTGATTATAAGTGGGATGAGCCTGATAGTGGTATAGATACTAGAGCATCATTTAATGGATGTGGTTATTTTGCTCCTACAATTCCTATTAAGGATGCTAAGAGTAGAGATAATAAAAAGATAAATGATCCATATATAGATCTTGATGATGTAGCTAAAGATACTCACATGAGTAGATTTAAAGGTGCATATACTCCTGCAACTCCTGAGAGTATTCTAGCTAATGATGAGTTTAATGCAGCAACTGTTAGAGGTAAGAAGATCAAGGATGTACATACTCAGATCATCAGAACTACTAAAAAAGGTTATGTACTAAGTTATGATACTCATATCATGACAGGATCTATAGATAGATTTGTAACTTTTGAGAGATTAACTGAGAAACTAGATGAGATGGGAGGGGATAATCCAAGGATCTCAGGATTAGGATGCCCTATTTGTAACCCAGGTCATACTGAGGATAAGCCAGGTTATGCTTATATGCAATATGATGAGGATGATGTACCTTATATATGCTGTACAGGTAATGCCTGTGAAGATCGCCCATTTTTTACTATGAGTGAAGGTAATACTCAAGTATATAGAGTAGATGATGCTAGTGGAGTAGTAAAATATGTTATGTTTATGGATGGTCAGATCGTTTATACTCATGATAGAGATATGACTTACAAGTTTTCTAGTGAAGCTATTGCAGATGAGTTATACAATAGAGGTCAAGGGCTTAAAGATGAGAATGGTAGATATAGTAGAGGCTTAACTATCTCTGAGTATTGTCATGGTGCTGAGTCTATACAGATTAATCATGATCCATTTAGTGATGAGGGGCTTAACATTCATAGTAGGACCTTTACAGTATCTCCTGAGACTAGGTTTGAGCCTACTGAAGCTGAGCCTAATAGTGTTATAGCTGAGGCAGTAAAAGCTTTTGAAGATGATGCTTATATATGTGGATACCCTGTTAGTTTAGTTTATCTTAGTTACTACATGTTTCATTATAAGCAGATCATGGCTGTACTATTTTTAGTTAATCCTGATAGAGGTAGTGGTAAGAGTTTTTGGGTATTAGATCTACCTCAATGGTATTTAGGTCATGCTAAAGTAGCTGCTATGGGATCTAGTTCTATTATTGCAGGATGGGATGATGAGAAGTTAGGTAAAAGAGTAGTAGTTTATGAAGATGTAGAGCACTTAAATAAAGCTGAGTTAGGTAAGTTAAAGAGTGATATAAAATCTGATGCTACTAGTGGGGATACTAAGTACTTAAATATTAAAGGTCAAGGTAAAAAGAGATCTTTTGGATTTAATAGTGCCGGTACTTCTAACCATTACTCTCAGATACCTTTTGATGGTAGTGGAGATAGAAGGATTTACCCAGCTCCATATAAAAAGCTAGATACTAGTGCATGGTTAGCTAGTGAGCTTAGATCAAATGCCCCTAGAATGGATGAGAATAGAACTAATGCTATCAACTATCTATATAAAATATATAAAGAGTGTGAGAGTAGTAAATGTGAAGATCTACAAACTGCTCTATTTTATAAAGTACCATTTAGTAAGATCAGAGGTGTAGTAGAAGACAGTACTCAGAGTGATGGGCATGTAGCTATGAATATTATCAAAAGAGGTAAGAGAGCTAGAGCTGTATCTAAAGAATTATCTAACATTATTGCATCTGATATAGGACTCAAAGAGATAAAAGAGTTAGTAGATGAGATAGAATTTAAAGAAGATGAGATAAAAATAGCAGGTAATACACTTCATAAATTATGGGAGATGTTGCCAAGTGGTAAGAATAATAGCATGAGATCAGTAAATCAAAGGGCTCTCCTACAGATATTTAACATAGACTCACAAATTAAGAACATTAGAATAAGAGGGCTACAATATAAGGGGGTTACCATTAAGAGAGGTTAAAGATAAAGCCTTCTTATTAAAGACCTCTTATAGACATTATCTGAGTGCTACCGGTAACAGAGTCGATTTGGTAGCATTTTGGTAGCACCTTCAAACCCCCTTGTTTACTTACTTCTCTTCTCTTTTGTTACTATGTTACTAATATATTATAATATTTAGCTCAAGAGACTAAAGAGAAGAGAGAGAAAAAAGATAGAGTAGTATAAGAGTATAGAGTACCGGTAACATGGTAACATGGTAGCAGTAGTTAAAGACCTCTTATATATTAAAGCCCTCTTAGCATCTATTTGACAAACTAAGTATAAATTAGCTATTATTGAGGCATGAATACATTAAATGAAAAACAAAAAGCTTTCTGTAGAGAGTACATACTAGACTTTAATGCAACACAGGCAGCTATCAGAGCGGGTTACAGTAAGAGAGAGGGTAGCAGTCGTAGAATGGCTAGTAAACTCTTGACAAAAATTGACATAAAAGCCTATATAGATGAACTCAAGCATCAAGCAGCAGTAAAGTCTAGGGTTACACCTGAATGGATCTTATCTAAGCTAGAGAGAATAGTAGAGATGGGATTAGGGGATGAGCAGACTGATGTTATAGTTAAAGAGAATGTAGCTCCTGGTGTAAGTAGCACTATGAGTCAAAAAATGACTAAGGCTGATATAGCAGCTGCTAAGAGTGCATTAGATCTACTAGGTAGGTATCATGGTATATTTACTGATAACACTAAGGTAGAGCACTCAGGACAGATCATCAAGAGAGTGATCAAAGTAAACCCTACAAAGGATAAAACAGATGTATAGCCAAGATACAACAAGTTCCGTAGCTAATCCTGATGCTAACCATGGGGATTATTTAATAGTTACTATACATAAGGAAAATGGAGGTGGTGCTAATGCAGGTGCTACTATTGAACTAGAGGAAGAGCTATAGCATGGAGATAAACCTAGCCCCTACAGTATCTGATTACTATTTAGATGATAACCTAGTAACTCTTATTATAGGTCCTGTAGGATCAGGTAAGACTTTAGGATCTATAGCTAAGTTAGAGAGACTAATGTATGAGCAAGAGCCTAATGATGATGGTATAAGATACACTAGATGGGCTGTAATTAGAAATACATACCAAGAGCTTAAAGATACTACTATTAAATCTTTTGAGGGCTTTTTTGAGGATATGCTAAAGTTTAATTGGGGTAACTTAACTGCAGTATATGATCATGATGGTGTACATGCTGAGTTTTTATTCAGATCATTAGATAAGCCAGGAGATATGCGGAAGTTACTATCATTAGAGATCTCAGGTGCATACTTAAATGAGATGAGAGAGCTAAGCCATGATACTTTGCAGAATGTTATCTCAAGGTTAGGTAGATACCCATACCCTAAAGATGGTCCTGGGTGTACTAAGTCAAATGTAGTAGCAGATACAAATAGTTTTAGTGATGATCATTGGATATATAATCTATTCATGACTGATAAAAGACCTACAGACTACTCAGTTTATAGACAGCCTCCTGCATTACTAGATGATAACACTATTAACCCTGCAGCTGAGAACTTAGAGAACTTACCTCATGATTACTACTCAAGACAGGTAGCAGGAGCTACTGAGAACTTTATAGATATTATGCTAAAGGTTAAGATGGTAGCACTAAAAGATGGTAAGCCTGTATATCCTGAGTTTAATGAGAGACTTCATGTGATAGATCATAGCTTACTAGCCCCACCAAGTACTGATAGAGGCTTAATATGTGGGGGAGATAATGGTAGATGGAGTGGTTTCTTAGTAGGTCAAGTAGATGCACTAGGTAGAGTAGTGATCTTTGATGAGTTAGTGAGTGATGATGTAAACCTTACAGACTTCTCAAGCATAATAGAGTCTCACATGCAGCAGCATTACCCTAAGCATAAGCTAGAGACCTGGATAGATCCATGGGCTGCTAATCAAAGAGGACAGGTTAATGATGCTACTATGTTTAAAGTATATAATAAAGCTCAGTTACACCCTAGGACTTCAGCTACAGGATCTCCTACTACTATGGTAGAGGCAGTTAAAAAGAAATTTGGTAAGGTAACTGTAGGACAGCCTGATATAATCATATCTAACAAGTGTAAAAAGCTGATCAGGGGATTAAATGGTGGTTATTCATATCGTAGAATTAATGTAAGTGGAGAGAAATATGCAGAAAAGCCTGATAAAGGTCCATACTCTCATGTATGTAATGCCTTTGAGTTTCTTATAGATGGTATGGGAGCTAGTAGAGAGTTACTAAGTAATAATAAGTTTAAAGAGTCTATACAGATTAAGAATGATTGGAGTCCACTATGATATATAAAGAGATGAGTGCAGTAGAATTACTAGAGATACCATACATTAATGATCTATTTGATGAGTATGCTAAAGAGTCTAAGATAGATGCAGTACCTGAGTATAAGCCTGATATGGAGATGTTTAAGACTATTGAAGATATGGGGATGCTAAAGACTGTAGTAGCGCTTAATGATAAAAACATAGTAGGTTTTGGTACAATACTGTTTAGTAAACTGTTTAAGTACTCTGTTATGGCAGGAACTGTAGAAAATATCTTTGTCCTACCTGAATATAGAAGAGGTGGAACAGGTATAAAACTACTTAGAATGTTAGAGGATGAAGCTAAAGCTAGAGGATGCTATACTATGTTTATGTCAGCTCCCATTAATGGATCTCTTGATAAGATAGCTAGTTATAATGGGTATAGTAAAACTAATATGACTTATGCTAAAAGGATTATGTAATGAATGAGGTAGTAATTAAGCAGGTAACATCCATGACTGAGCAGGATATAGAGACTGCTAATAAGGCTGAGGACTTTTTACTGAGCTTAGATCAAAGTAAGTTAAAAACATGGCATACTTTACATGCAGGTGTATATACTAGGACTGTTATTATGCAGCCTGGGGAGTCTATGGTAGGTGCTCTCATAAAAATACCTACTATTTTATCTATCTATGGTAGTTTAAAACTATATATAGGAGGTAAGGTAGATTATGTAGATGGTCATACTACTTTTGTAGCAGAGGCATATAGGAAACAAATACTTACAGCTATTAAAACTAGCTATGTAACTATGAGTTTTGCTACTAATGCACTTACTATAGAAGAGGCAGAGGCTGAGTTTACAGATGATCATGACAGACTAATGTCAAGACATAAAGACTCAATTAACATTATAACAATTAAGGAGGACATACAATGTCAGGAGCAGTAACAATAGCAGCAGTAACAGTAGCAGCAGCAAGTGTTTACTCAGCTTATGAGTCTAGGGAGGCTAGAAAAGATCAAGCAGATGCTAATAAAAAAGCTGAAGTAGCAGCCAAAAAGGTACAAGATGAACAGGCAGCCCTAGCAGCAGAGGAAGAGGTAGCAGCAGCTGAAGCTTTAAAAGAGCAACAAGCTAGACTCATTAGAGGTAGACAGGGTAGAGGGGGCTTACTATTTGGTAGTGAGTTAGGTACTGAAGATAGTACAGATAATAAAGCATCAACATTAGGAGGATGATATGAGTAAATTTAAGAGTATGAACTACACTAGAGTAGTATGTGAGGATTGTGGTATAGAGACTACTATTGAACCAGGTATAGTATTTGAGGGGCTTAACTGTAATTGTAATGTAGAAGAGTCAAAGCAGTATAAAGAGATCAAAGTATTTACTGATGGAGAGTCAAATGTAGAGGCTTTAGGTGTTTTCAAAAATGGAGATATTGAGGTAAAACATGTGGATGGTACATTAAGTTATAGAGTACCTGCTACTACATTCGCTACAAACTTTGAAGAGGTACAAGAGGATGAGACTACTGAAGATGCTGAGGATAACAAGCAAGAGGTTACATTATCACTAGAAGATCTAAAAGGTAAGACTGCTGAAGAGATTAAAGATGCTTATAATATGGATGAGCTAAGAGTACTAGCTAAGGCTGCTAAGGTCAGAGGTGCATCTCAAATGAATGAGGATAAGCTAGTAGGGAAACTATTAACAAAGGCTGAATAATGACTAAAATAGATAACCTAATCAAACGACATAAAAGGGCTAAAAACTCTTTTAATGAGTACAGATCAGTACTTGAAGATGCCTATACTTATGCTCTACCTGATAAGGGTTATTTTGATACTCTTACAGGTGGTAAAAGAACTACTAAGATCTATGATAGTACTGCTATTTTAGGTTTAGGTACTTATGCAGATAAGGTACAGCAGAATTTAGTACCACCATGGAGAAAATGGTTTTTATTAGTTCCTGGATCAGAGATACCTGAGGATGCTAAAGAGCAGTTTCAAAAGCCATTAGATGAGATTACTGATATACTGTATGATCATATTAACCATAGTAACTTTAATACTAAGATTAATGAGGCATTTCAGGATACAGGGATCTCTACAGGTATTATTACATGTGAAGAGGGAGATGGTGTAGAGAGCTCACTTACTTTTGATACTCTATCAGTAGAGGATACTGTATTTGAGAGCTCTCCTAATGGTTTAATAGAGAACTTTTTTAACACTTTTAAGATCAAGATCAAGGATATAGAAGAGACTATCATAGGATCTAAACTAAGTCCTGGACTAGAGAAGATGCTCAGAGAAGATATAGATGCTGAGGTAGAGTTAGTAGAGTGTGTAGTAAAAAATAAGGATAAGAAATATGATCATAGTATCTATTTTGAGCCTGATAAAGCTATTATTTATGATGTAGTAGATGATAGTAACCCTTATATAGCATTTAGAGAGAGGGTAACTTCTAAAGGTGTTTATGGTATGGGTAGAATTATACAGCTACTATATGATATTAAAGTACTTAACAAGATCTCAGAGATGGATCTAAAAAATGCAGGATTAGCTATTAGTGGTGTATATACTGCTGCAGATGATGGTGTATTAAATCCTTATAATGTTAAGCTAGAGCCTGGAACAGTTATACCTGTAGCTAGTAACTCTAATCAAGCTCCATCATTAAGACCTTTAGATAGATCAGGGGATTTTAATATAGCTCAGTTAAAGATAGAACAAAAACAGGACCTTATTAATAAGACTTTATTTGGATCTCCATTAGGAGAAGTAAGTAGAACTCCTGTAAGAACTCTAGGAGAAGTACAAGAGAGAAGAGATGAGACTTTTGAAATGACATCTGCAGCCTTTAGTAGGTTTCAGACTGAGTTACTTGAGAGACTTATTAAGAGAATGGTGGATGTATTACAAAAGGCAGGTAAGATACAGCCTATTGTAGTAGATGGTAAAGAGATTACTATTAAGTTCACATCTCCATTAGCTAAGCAGCAAGATAGACAGGATATAGGCGTAGTTACTGATTATGCTGCTATCATGCAACAAACAGGAATATCACTAGAAACATTAGCTACTAAGATCAAGTTTGAAGATGTACCTGGTTATGTAGCTGAGAATATGGGATTACCTGCTAAGCTGATTAGAACAGAGGAGGAGTCTAATGTATATACACAGGAACAGGCTCAAGCTCAGGCTGCTATGATGCAACAGGGTGGTAATATGCCTCCTCAAGGAGCTCAGTAATGAATTTACTACAAGCATATAGAGACAGGAGAAGAGAGCAGCAAACTGAAGAGGCTTATGCTAGAGAGATAGCTGATATTAATGCAGCTTATGCTAGACTCTTCTCTACTGAAGATGGTAAGTATGTGTTAGATCACATGGTTAAGATGAATTTAGCAGTACCTGTAGCCACTAAGGGAGATGATCTTTTAGATATTGGTGTAAAACAGGGTAGATCTAATCTAGTTAATGAAATAATTCAAAGAATGGAGGTAAGTAGAAATGGGTAAATCACTAGGTAACACTTGTGCAAACGGGGCTAAAAAGAATGTTAAAGATATTCAGTTTTGGGGAAATGGAGATACTTTTCAGTTAATATCTAAAGCATCAAGTCAAGATGAGGGGTGGATGAAGTCTACTAAAGCTATGGATGTAGGTAATGGTGTAGTAGTGCAAGTTACTACACAGCAGAGAAACAATGATGGGGGCTATGCAGTAGCTGAAGCTCTTAGTTATGTACCTAATGTTAAAATAGTAGAAGTGTATAATACTGATGAGTTAGATAACCCTAACAAGATTGTAACAAGCAGATATATAACAGCCAGGTAGTTTCATAGGGTGTACTTAGGTACATCTTATTGAGTCTAACTCAAAAAATAAATTAAAAGGATACATTAATGGATACATTAATCCCAGGTAGTGAAACATCTACAGAGACAACAACTGAAACAAGTACTGCACCTGCTGCAGGAGAGCAAACTACAACTGCTACAGAGACTACAACTACTGAGCCAGGTAGTGAAACATCTACAGAGACAACAACTGAAGAAGGTAAATTTTTATTTGCTGATGGTGTAGTAGGAGAAGGGGAAGCTCCTGAGTGGTTTAAATCTAAGAAGTATAAAACTGTAGCTGATCAAGCTCAAGCATATACTGAGTTAGAGGGTAGATTTGGTGCTTTTACAGGTGCTCCTAAAGATGGTGTATATGAGATAGAGGGTATTAACTTTGAGGATAATCCTCTTATGGGTACTGTAGCAGATTGGGGTAAAGAGATGCAGCTATCTCCTGAAGGACTAGAGAGTCTAGTAGTGAAGGTAGGAGAGTTAGCCCAAAAGCAACAAGATGAAGATAAAGCTGCTGCACTTGAAGCATTAGGAGAGCAGGGAGAGACACGACTAAGAGCATTAGGAGAGTGGGGTAAGAATAATCTAGCTCCTGAAGAGTTTAATCAGTTCCAGGGATTAGCTCAGACTGCAGGTCATGTAGAGATCTTAGAGAAGTTAATAGGTATGACTAAGAATAGTAAGCTAGTAGATAAGTCTCAGGTAGCTAGTCCTAAGACTGCTGATACAGAGGCTGCATTAAAAGCTCAATATACAGCTACTAATGATAAAGGTCAGAGGTTAATGGATGTAGATCCTGCATATAAAGCCAAAGTTAATAAGGCTATGAAAGATTTTTACGGTAGTTAAGACACCTTTAAGGGTAAATTTAGGTATAATAGTGTTACAACAAAACTAACTTATACTTAGAATACCCTCCAAGAGGCTCTAAAGTTAAGGCAGCTATGGTTTAGGATTAAGCTGTACTTCTTACTTTAGAGTACAATACCAAAAAAATCCGACACAACAAAAACATAAATAAAAAAAGGAGACAATATGTCTAAGAATTTATCAAGTGTAGCTGCTGTTCAGTTTGATACAGAGGTAAAACATGCTTATCAAACTATGTCAGCTACTTTAGCAGGTACTACAACTGAGAGAAAAGGTGTAGTAGGATCTGAATACAAATTCAGAAAAATGGGAAAAGGTCAAGCAACTAAGAGAACTGCTCCAAGTGCTGATGCTATTCCAATGAATGTAGATCATTCTTTAGTAACTTGTGTACTAGAAGATTGGGATGCAAATGAGTATACAGATATTTTTAATTCAGCAGAGGTAAACTTTGATGAGGTTAAAGAATTAGGTGGGACTATTGCAGGTGCTATTGGTCGTAGAGATGATCAGTTAAAAATCAATGCTATGGCTGCAGGTACATTTAGTGCTACTCCTGTACAAGGTACATCAGGTGGTTTAGTTGGTACAGATGTAGGTGGTGTAGGAACTAACCTTAATGTAGCTAAGCTTAGAAGAATTAAAAAGTACATGGATGATAATGAAGTGCCTATGGAAGGTAGACACATTACTGTATCTCCATCAGGTTTAGAGGGATTACTAGGGGAAACTCAAGTAACATCAGCTGATTATAACTCAGTTAAAGCTCTTGTACAGGGAGATGTAGATACATTCCTAGGTTTTAAATTTCATGTTATTGGAATTAGAGTAGAGGGTGGATTACCTAAAACAGGTGCAGTTAGAGATGGGTTTGCTTATCATGAGTCAGCTATTGGTTATGCTAATGGTATTGATATGACTACATCTATTGATTGGATTGCACAAAAAAAATCATGGTTATCAGCAGGAAACTTAAAAGCTAATGCTGTAATTAGAGATATTGATGGTGTTGTAAAATACCAAGCAACTGAAGCATAAGGAGTAACAGATGGCTTTTGACAGAACAAATTTATCAGGAAACTTAGGAGCAGGATCTAATGCCCCTAAGTTGTTTACACATGATGGCTCAGCAGACACTAAAGCTGCTGTAATTGCAGATAGTTATTTTGATGATGCTGCAGATGTACTAAGTGTAGGAGATATTATTATCTCTACCTCAACTACAGTAGCTGTATCACTTTATGTAGTATCTATTACTGCAGGTGTAGTAGTTACAGGTTATGTAGCAGTAGCTTAGTAAATTTATCAAATAGCTTAGGGGTATATCTTCTAGGCTATTTTATTAAGTTTACATAAGGAGTAACAAGTGGCACAAAAGATAGAAATAATATCAAATGCTATGATCTCTATAGGTGCATCTCCTATCTCATCATTAACTGAAGGTACTGAGGGCACAGTAGGATCTGCATTATATGAGAATACATACAGAGGACTTTTAGCATCTCACTCATGGAGATTTGCTACTAAAAAAGCAAGACTAGCAAGACTTACAGAGACTCCTATTAATGAATACTCATACAAATATCAGTTACCATCAGATCTAATTACAGTAGTTAAGGTAGATGGTTATACAGATTATGAGATCTATGGAGATACTATATACTCTAATCAGCCTGAGCTGTACATAGATTACAGATATAGAGTAGATGAGTCTATACTACCTGATTATTTTGTACTTACCTTACAGTTTTTACTAGCTGCACAGTTTGCTATACCTATTACAGAT
>CBFCXS010000001.1:0-17480 GCA_965602085.1 Candidatus Woesearchaeota archaeon | reverse complement strand
GGAAAGTAAATCAACTGCTATTTCTAAGAAGTTGGAACTTGAGAGACAAGCTGATAGTTCTAGGTAGTTATATATTTCTTAAGATATAAATACTTTTAAAGTAATTTTGCTAATTTTTTAAGTGATGGGGCATAGGATAGAAGTTGAAACTAAGGGTAGTGTAGATTATGATTCTAGTGGTTTAATTTCTAAATCACCTATAAAAGTTTATAATATTGATGATAATAGTTTAGTTAAAGAAGAACTTAGTGCTATTGAAAAACTTCTTTCAGATCCTGAAGTTGATACTGTTTCTACAGATAAACCTTCTTGGTTGAGTCTTCCTAAAGATGGAACTGTTGTAGAAATGTCTCCAAAACCAGGTGTTAATGATCCAGAGGGAGAAGTTGTAAAAAAAGCAATTGAAAGAACTCTTGGAAGAGATATAGGAGAGGTGTCTTTGGCTAGACAATTTTTGTGGACTGGTGAATTGGGTTCTGAGGATTATACACATTTACAAAAGAAATTAGGTAATCCTTTAATAAATGAATTTAGAAAAGTTGGTTCTGATAGTTGGGATTCTGAAAAAGGTATGGGATTTCACTTCCCTCATGTTGATTTACCAAAAGTTCCTGCTTTTGAATATTCAAGAATGCCTATTGATACTGAAAACCCTCATCCTGAAGAAGGAAAACTTTTAATGGAGCTTAGTGATGATGGTTTAAAAGTTTGTAATGAAAGAAGTTTGTGGGCTTTATCATCTGATGAAATGAAAACCATTGTTGCTCATTTTAAAGATTCTGAAGTAGCAAAAAGAAGAGCAGAAGTTGGATTAAAAGCCATGCCCACAGATGCTGAAATAGAAAATTTAGCACAAACTTGGTCAGAACATTGTATTCATAAAAAATTCAAAGCAAAATGGGTTTATACTTCTGATGATCCTAATGATGAGTCTGGATTAGATTTAGTTAATGATGGTTTATTTCCAATAATACAAAAACCCGCATATGAATTAAGTAAAAAGTTTACTTGGGTTGTTTCTGCTTTTGAAGATAATGCAGGTGTTATAGCCTTTAATGAGAGTTATACTCTTGCTCATAAGGTTGAGACTCATAATCACCCTACTACATTAGATTCTCATGGTGGAGCAAATACCGGGACTGGTGGTGTACTTAGAGATAATAAAAGTACGGGTAAAAATCAGAGACTTGTTTCAAGCCAATGGAATTTTAGAGTTCCTCATCCAAAAGCCTTGGATGATCTTCCAAATACTATACAAACTTCTAGTAGAACATTAGAAGGAATGGTTAGTGGTGTTGAAGATTATGGTAATAAAATGGGTGTTCCAACTATGTGTGGGGATGTAATGATAGATGATGGATGGTTAAAATGTGGTTGTTATGTTGGTGGTGTGTCAGTAGCTAAAAAAGAAGTAAATGGAAGACCAACTCATTTGAAAGATATTAGACCTGGTTATATTGCTTTAACTTTGGGTGGAAAAGTTGGAAAGGATGGTATGAAAGGTGCAACTGGTTCTTCATTAGCACATGAAGTAGGAGATGAAAAAAGAGAAGATGTTAATCAGAGTGTTCAGATAGGGGCACCAATTACAGAAAAAGGTGTATTTGAAGTAATGAATACCTTACAAGAATTAGATCTTATTGAAGCTGCACAAGATTGTGGTGCTGGTGGTTGGAATTCTGCTGTTGGTGAATTAACTGGGTTATTAAATAAATTAGAAAAAGCAAGATATAAAATCCAACAAACATTTAGAGAGGAAGGAATTACTTTACAAACTTCTTATGATCAAAGGATTGCTGCAGCACCAGATGTTGGATTAGATAAAGTAGCTTCTCCTTTTGCTGATCAGTTGAAGTTTGAAATTAGAAATGGGGCAATATTTGATTTTGAAACAAATGGAAAAGGGGGATCTGTAATGGATTTAACCAATGTTCCTGAGAAATATAAAGGATTAGCTGGCTGGGAAAAAGAAATATCAGAAGCTCAAGAAAGAGAAGTACTTGTAATTAAACCAGAAAATTTAGAAAGAGTTTTAGAAATTTGTGAACATAATAATGTTGATGCAATGAAGATTGTTGATTTTAATGATACTGGAGATTATACTGTTTTAGACCAAGATCAAATAATAAATTATCTTCCAATAGATTTTATGGACCAAGGTTTGCCTAGAATGACTATAAATGCTCATTGGAAACCTTGTGAAAATGAGGAACCACAAATTGAAATGCCTGAAGATTTAACTGAAATGGTTCTTAAGTTAATGGCTGCTCCAAATATGCAAAGTTATGATTGGATTATGACAAGATTTGATCATGAAGTTCAAGGTGGAAGTTTAGTTAAACCTCTTGTTGGTATTGGAAAGGCAAAAAGTGATGCAATTGCTTATAGACCTATTCTTGATGAGAAAGGAGTTGTTATTGAGGTTTCTGGAAGTAATCCATGGCAGGGAGATATAGATACTTATCATATGGGTAGAAATAATGTTGTTGATGCTATAGGTAAAATAATTGCAGTTGGTGGAAGTTTATCTGATGAAGAACATAAAATTGCATTTAATGGAAACACAACTTGCCCTAAACCTGAGAGTGATTCTTTGGTTGCTGCAAAAGTTATTAGAATGATAAAAGGGGCTTCTGATGCTCAACTTGCATTTGATGCTCCAACAATTTCTGGAAAGGATAGTACTTCAATGGAAAAAAGTTATGTTAGTACTAAAACTGGAGAGGAAGTTCATCTTAAAGCAAAACCAGAATTATTAATGAAGGCTATTAGTGTTATTCCTGATGATTCAACTTTAACTACCTGTGATTTTAAACTTCCAGGAGATTTAATTTATGTTGTTGGTGAAACTTGGAATGAATTAGGTGGAAGTGAATTTTATTTAATGCACGGTGAAACAGGGAGAAATGTTCCAGAGTCTGATTTTGATGAAATAAGACCAAGATATGAAAGAATGAGTTCTGCAATTAAAAAAGAATTAGTTCATTCTGCTCAGTATATTTCTAAAGGTGGTTTGGTTGCTGCTCTTTCAAACTCTGCAATGGGGGGAGATTTAGGATTTAAAGTTGATATGGATTTAATGCAATATAATGTTAGTGTTGATGAAGCATTATTTTCAGAGACAACAGGAAGATTTGTTGTTACAGTTCATCCTTCTCAGAGAGAAAAGTTTGAAGAAGAAATGGATGGAGTTTATATTAGTGAGTTAGGGGTTGTTAGAACAGATAAAGAAGTTTGTGTTAGATATGATGATAAAAATGTTGTTTCTACAGATGTTGATGATATAAGAGAAGCAAATAAAGGAGAAATAAGATTATGACTAAACCAAAAGTGTGTGTAGTAAGAACAGATGGAACAAATTGTGATAGAGAAACAGCTTATGCTTTTAATTTAGTTGGTGCAGATGCAGAGATAGTACATATTAATTCTTTAAAAAGAAGGCATGATCCTGTTAGTAGAAGACAGATGTCTTTAGGAAATTATGATGTTCTTGCTATTCCTGGTGGTTTTTCTTATGGGGATTATATTTCAGCAGGAAAAGTTTTTTCACGGGAGATTAGACAATTTTTAGAAGAAGATATTGTACGATTTATTGAAGATGAAAAATTGGTAATTGGAATCTGTAATGGATTTCAGGTTTTAGAAAAATCTGGTTTGTTACCTAACTTAAATGGAAAATTAGAACAAACAGGAACTTTAACTTATAATGACAGTCAAAGATTTGAATGTAGGTGGGTAAAATTAGTAAGTCCTGAAAATAAGTGTGTGTGGACAAAAGATATTGCTTCTCTTGAAGTACCAGTTGCTCATGGAGAAGGAAGATTTGTTGCTTCTAGTGATATTGTTGATAAATTATTTGAGAGGGGTCAGGTTGTTTTTCAGTATGCTGATGGTGGAGAACCAACACAAGATTTTCCTGCAAATCCAAATGGTTCTGTGGAAGCAGTTGCAGGAATTTGTGATCTTAGTGGAAGGGTGTTTGGTTTAATGCCTCATCCAGAAAGATATAATCATCCTCATAATCATCATTTGGCTTCTTTACAAAGAGTTTTGGGTAGAGATTATGTTGATAGGTCTGCTCCTGGTGTTGAAGATAGATTAAGAATTGCTGGGGAGTTGCCTGAAGAAGGTGCTGGATTAAAAATATTTAGAAATGCTGTAGAATATTTTGGAGGAAAATAAAATGGATAAAAATACAGCTGATTATGAAGCAAGTGAAGAACGTGCAATTGCTAGTGGGAAACAAGCTCTTTTAAGAGCACCTTGGTTGCACAATAGATCTGTTGGTGGGAAAGGTAGTTTTGTTGAACTTAGAAAAAATGATATAGTTCATCCTAGACATTATGCTGCTCATGTAGTTGATGGTGTTGGAACTAAATTATTTCTTTGTCCTTGGTCAGGAAATTATAGAAAACAACCTGTTGATGGGGCTGCTATGAATGCAAATGATTTAGCTACACTAATAAATATTTATCCAGATATATTTAATCTATATATAGCATGTCAAACAGAAGTTGAAGAGCAAAATATGGGAGCTATTATGAATGGTTTTGTTGATGCTCTTGAAAGATTAAGAATACCAAATGCTCCATGGGATATAAATCTTGGAAAAATAGAAACTGCATCCTTAGATGAAATGATTTCTTTGGGTGTTCTTAATCAAGGTGTTGATTTTGGGATTGTAATGACTGGATATATTGAGAAAGGTAAAGTTCCAAATTTAGATCCTAAACCTGGGGATTTTATTGTTGGTGTTTCTTCAACTGGATTACATAGTAATGGATTTACATCTGCAAGACATGTTTTATTTACACCAGATGTTGAATATAGAGAAGAATGGAAAGGGCAATATAAAGGAAGATTTCGTCTTAGTGATAAACCAGATACTTTAGAGGGAAAAACTGTTTTAGAAGCAATGCAGGTTCCTACTGCACTTTATTTAGTAGAGGCTGCTTTAATTGGACAGGAGTTTGACAACAGAGATATTTATGGAGTAAATATCACAGGAAATGGTTTGCATAATTTTAATAGAGCTGGAGAAAGAGTTTCTTTTGAGATAACAGATCCTTTACCTGCATTACCAATTCATAAATTATTAGTTAGAGAATCTGGTTGGAAAAATCCTAAAATAACTTATCAAAAACAAAACATGGGTATGGGTTTTGCTTATGTAGTACCAACACAAGATATTGCAGAAAAAGTTGTTGCTTTAATAAATGAAAGAGGAGAAAATACAGCACAAATTGTTGGGGAAGTAAGATCTAGTGATGAAGGAGATTTAGTGACAAGATTACATCAACCTTTTGAAGGAAAAGGGCCTTTAGAATTTGTTGGTTATAATAATTAATTCTTTTCTTTCTTTTAAATGAAAACATTTAAATACCAATTTTTTTAAAATTTCTATATGGCAGAAGATAAGAAACCCTTAGAAAAGATTAAGGAATTAATTAAGAATACTGATAATATCAGGAATATTTGTACTAGTGCACACATCCATCATGGTAAGTGTGTTAGTGGTTCTACTCAACTTATGTTAACTAATGGTGATATCCTAACAGCTAAAGAGTTATTTGAGAGGTCTCAAAAGATAGGGTCTAAATTTAAGGAGAATGACGAAGAACTGATTTATGATGTTTATAATAAAAAAATTGAGGTATTTTCCTTAAATAAGCAAACAGGTAAGATTGAAAAGAAACCTATAGAGTTAGCATGGAAACTGCAGAATGATATATTGTTTAAGATTACTTTAAGAAACGGTTTTGAGATAGCTACAACACCTGAGCATAAATATATAGTCCTAGAGAATGGAGATTTTGTTGACAAAGAAGCTAAAGATATTAAGATTGGGGATAGGGTTGTTTGTGCGAGAAAATTAGATACTGATTCAAATATTGATTTTAAGAAAACTATTTTATATAAATTATCTGAAAAGAATTTTTATGTTAGATTAAAGGAAGAATTTGGTGAAGAGTTAAAGAGTAAAATATTGAAATATGGATTAAAGAAAATTAAAACTGATATTAAAGTAAAATCTTTTTATCATGGAAGCTGGCAGAAAAGATATTTATTAAAAGATTTGTTAAGTTTAACTGAATTATTTAATTTAGATATAGATTATATTTATAATAATATAGATAAGATATTTTACAGAACTGGTAAGCAATTTGGTGGAAATTCAAATGATATTAAGTTGCCACAAAATTTTAAAGAATTATTTTATTTAGCTGGTTTGTTTATTGGTGATGGTTCATTTAAGAAGTTTATTGTTGGCAAAGAGAGATTGGGTAAAAGATTTATTGAGATTTGCAATAATTTAGGAATCAATCCAATATTAGTCAAAAGAGTAGATAGAACTCCAGAATTACATACTAATTTAACTTTGATTCAAATATTAAATTCTTTATTTGATTACCCTTTAAGACAAAAATCAAGAAATGTTAGAATATCTAAATTTGTGTTTAATTCTCCTAAAGAATATATAGCTCAATTTTTAAAAGCTTATTTTGATTGTGATGGTTGTGTTGAAAAATCAAGAAGAGCAATTACTTTAAGTTCTGCAAGTAATCAAATGATTGATGATTTGCACTTGTTATTATTAAGATTTGGTTGCGTTAGTATAAAGGAAAAAGATAATACAATTACTATAAGTGGGAGCTCTGCTGAAAATTTTGTTAAGGAAATTGGGTTTTATTTACAAGATAAAATAGAAAAAGCTGAGATTTTAGTTAGTAAGGTAAAGGGGAGTTTTGTTTGTGATAGTGTTTCTGTTGGAAACCAAGTTATGTTTATGAAGAATGCTATAAAAGATAAATTGAATACAGGAGATTTAGCTTATATACAAGTTAAAAAAATTGAGCAGATTAAAGAAGAAGAAGTATATGATTTTACAATCCCAGAGAATCATAATTTTGTTGCTGAAGGGATAGTAATACACAATACAGCACTAACAGATAATTTATTGGCTGCTTCTGGTTATATGTCAAAAACTGCAGCAGGTAGTTTAGATAAAGGTATGGCTACATGGCAACATGCAGATGAGCAAGAGAGATTATTGACAGTAGATGCTGCAAATGTTTCTATGATTCATGATTATGAGGGTAAAGAATATTTGATTAATTTGATTGATACACCAGGGCATGTAGACTTTGGTGGTAATGTTACAAGAGCTATGAGAGCAATTGATGGAACTATGGTTCTAGTTTGTGCTGTTGAAGGTATAATGCCTCAAACAGAAATTGTTGTTAAGCAAGCTTTACGTGAGAGAGTTAAACCTGTTTTATTCATTAACAAGGTTGACAGATTAATTAATGAGTTGAAGTTTGGCCCTGAAAAAATGCAGGAAAGATTTACTAAAATTATTTTAGATTTCAATCAATTAGTTGAGAGATATGTTGAAGATGAATTTAAAGAAGATTTTAAAGTAAATATTATGGATGGTTCTGTTGTTTTTGGTTCTGCTCGTGAGAACTGGGCACTTTCTATTCCATTTATGAAAAAGAAAAATGTAACTTTCAAAGATATTTATAATTTATATGCAGGTGAAATGAGTGTTGATGAAAGAACAGAGTGGACTTGGCAAAATGCTCCATTGTTTGAAGCTGTTCTTGATATGGTAACTAAACATTTACCTAATCCTAAAGAAGCACAGAAATATAGAATTCCTCATATATGGAAAGGGGATAAAGAATCTGAATTTGGTAAAGGTATTATAAATTGTAACCCAAATGCCAAACCTGCTTTTGTTATTACAAGAATTACAATTGATCCAAAGTTTGGAAGAGAGATTAGTGCTGGTAGATTATTTTCTGGTACAATTAAAGAGGGAGATAAAGTTTATTTGAATTTAGCTAAGCAATATCAAACTGTTTCCCAGGTATTCATGTATAATGGTATAAAACCTGAGCAAGTTGGTGAAGTTCCTGCTGGAAATGTTTTAGCTCTTGGTGGTATTAGTGGTTATGCTGGAGAAACTATAACTTTAGAACCTGAACATCCATTTGAAGAATTAAAACATGTATTTGAACCTGTAATAACTAAATCTATTGAGGCAACTAAACCTTCTGATTTACCTAAGTTAATTGAAATTCTTCGTAAGGTTTCTAAAGAAGATCCTTCAATTAAGATTGAAATTAATGAAGAGACTGGAGAGAATTTAATGAGTGGTATGGGAGAGTTACACTTAGAGATTATAGAGAATAGGATAAAGACAGAGAAAGATTTGGTTGTAAAAACTTCAGACCCAATTGTTGTTTATCGTGAAAGTATTCAGAAGAAATCTCAAGAGTTTGAAGGTAAGTCTCCTAATAAACATAATAAGTTCTTTATTATAGTTGAACCTTTGGAAGATAATATTTATGCTGCTATAAAAAATGGTGATTTATCTAAAGGAAGAATTAAGAAAAAAGATAAAGAGCTTTGGACTAAATTGCGTGAGTTAGGTGTTGATTCAAAAGAAGCACAGAAGTATAGAGATATCTTTAATGGAAGTGTTCTTATTGATAATACTAGAGGTATAGTTCATATAGGTGAGATAATTGAAATGATAATGGATGCATTTGAGCAAGTAATGAAAGAAGGTCCATTGGCTCGTGAACCTGGATTTAAAGTTAAGGTTCGTTTGATGGATTGTAAATTACATGAAGATGCTATACATAGGGGACCTGCACAAGTATTACCAGCTGTTCGTCAGTCAATGAAGTTAGCTATGTTGGATGCGAAAGCTGTTATTTTTGAACCAGTGCAAGTGTTACAGATTGAGGCTCCTTCGCAATATTTAGGAGATTTAAGTAAATTAATTCAAAATAAAAGAGGACAGTTGTTAGATATGAATCAAGAAAAAGATCATATGACTGTTAAAGCTAAGATGCCAGTAGCTGAAATGTTTGGTTTAAGTTCTGATTTGCGTAGTGCAACTGCTGGGCATGGTTCACAATTCTTAGTTGATCAGAATTTTGAGAAATTACCTACTGAGTTACAGCAAAGAGTAATTAATTCTATTAGAACTCGTAAGGGTTTGAAAGTTGATGAGGATTTGGAGAGTAGTGAGTAAGATGGATGTTGTTACATTGGGTCATGAGATAGCAAAGCAGTATGATACTTTAATGCTTGATGGTGAATATGATGCTGCTAGAGATTTTTTGAGAGAAAATAGAAAAGAGTTAAATTATTTAAGATTTCATTATGAAGCAATGCGAGGTATAACTCTTATTGAAGAAGATATGATTAGAGAAATTGAACCTGGTTTTGTTGGTAGATTAGAGAGACAACTTGCTATGATTGCTGAAGTTAGTTCAGAATAAGTAAAATTTATATACTATATACTATAGATAGTAAGGGTTGCCTGGAGGAGCTGTGTGGATGTCCTTGTGACTTTAAAGCATAGCATAATCGGGGTTCGTAACATAAGTTACCCACTCTTATATTAATCAAAGCACTTATCTAAAATATTTTTTGTTAATCTTATAGATTTATTACAATTTTGTTTTAGATTTGTAGATGATGTCTTTTTAAAATAAATATTTTCAACTTTTTTCCCTTCTTTTTGTATTGCTTTAACAGCTGGTACAAAATCTCCATCTCCAGAAACCAGAAGTGCTGTATCATAAGTATTTTTGAAAGCCCCTTTAACTAAATCTACCGCCATGTGAATATCATCTTCTTTTAAAATATAAACAAAATTATTGGTTCCTCTTATTTTTCTTTTAATTAATCTACATAAGATTAGGTTAAATTTTGGAATTCTTTTTATTTTATCAAAGAACTTTTGTTGACTTTTATATTTTGCTAGATTTTTAGTTCTATCGAGAGTAGCATTATAATAAAAAATATTTATGATTCCTCTTTTATTTACTAAAAAATTACAAAATTTTTCAAAATTAAAATTTATGAGTTTCTTATTATTTTTATATATTCCTTTCAAACCAAAATAAAAGTTATTGCCATCAATAAAAATAGATACCCTCATTTTAATATAAAAGCCCAGAGTTGCAGTGCAATTCTGGGGATCGCCTTACGGCGTATATAATATGATAGCAGTAGTAGTAGTTTAAAAGCCTTTCTATTAGTTCAGAATAAATTAATCAAAATATGCTCTGTCTAATTCGCCAGCTCTTCTTCTATTATATTCTGTGATATTTTGAGCTACTACAGTACTAATTAAATCTAAAGGAATTTGTCCTTCTTTTAATTGTTCAGCAGGAACTGGTTCAGGTTCACATTCTAATAATCTTTGTAGTAGATCCTTATGCTCTGGTTTTGGTTCATTATTCATGATAAAATTATTACATTACCTCTGCCTTTTTTTATTTTCTTTATTATTTTTTTGTGCTCTAATTCTGTGATTACTAAAGAAATCTTTGCTTCTGACATTGGGAATCTTTTTCTGATATCTTTTTGTGTTGTTCTTCCACCTTGTTCTTTGATGAATTTTAGAACTTTTTTTGGTAATTCATCTTCTTGTATGTGTGGTTTTTTATTTGGTTTTCTTTTGTAAAAAATATAAGTTACTGCTATTATAATTAATATAATTCCTATATACCAATAGATGCTTACACCTGATTGGTATTCTTTTATGTCTTCACCCCTATCTATAATATCTTGTTCACTTGGTAATAAGATTAAATCTAATATGTAATTTCCATCTTGTTTTATTGTTATTTCCTGCTCTATAGTGTGGAATTTATTATCTTGTTTGTATGAAGCTTTTATTATGTATTCCCCCTCTGGAACTGTGAAGCTATATGTTCCATCCTTTGAAACAAAGATTTGTTCTGGGATTGTGTCTATTTTTATTATGGTATTTCTAGCTGTATTTAGGTCAATATCATAGATTTTTCCGTTGATATTTGCTGCTTGGACTAGTGGTGTTAGTAGAAATATAGTAAATATTAGTAAATATAGTGATTTTTTCATGTATTTTAGTATAGGATAATTAGTTATTAAGTTTTTCCTTAGTTCTCTGTTAGGATTAGTTAAGTTGATTAGAGAATGTTTTAGTATTTATTAGTAGGAGTAGTAAGAGGATAATTACTAAAAATTTCATTTTTAGACCTCCCGAAAAGCTTTTAAATAGATGCTGGAGTATATATGTTGATTAAAATGTCAGAAGAAATGGTAAAACTTATTGAAGGAAAAATTGGCACTATTTATAGAGCAATCAGTGATTTAGAAAAAGAGTTAGTTGAACAACATGGTTTAGGTGGGATGGCTGGTGATTTTCCTACAGTTGACTTAAAAAATAAAGCTGGTGTAATTGATGCAATTGATAAATATAAACAAAGTCTATATAATGCAATTAGAGCTCAAGAAATGACAGAAGAATCTCAACCTCAAGAAGTAATAGTTTATCATATAAGTCATATGACTCCAGATACTGAAGAATTAAGTTGTTTTAGAATAGAAGGTAAAAAAATTGATGAAACAGCTTTGGATAGTAACGAATTAGAAGAGAAAGTATTGGGATTAATAGAGAGAAATCCTAAATTAGTTATTAGAAATAAAGTCCCACTTGTTGATATACCTGATGTAGTTGTAACAATCTCAGAAGCAGATGAACCAGAAAATTATAGAAGTGAAAAACTTAGAACTTTAAGAGAAGAAGAAATTCCAGAAAGAATTAAACCTTATATTAGACAGATTAAACAAGGAGAACAATAAAATGCCAGAAGAAACAGATATAGTTCAAGACAGTTCATTAGAAACACCTTACCCATTATACAGAGCTTTAGAACATGGAATACCATTAGAAAGATTACTTCTAGAAGGTAGATGGTTGCACTCTAGTACACACGATTATGAAGCACACAAAGCAGGAGAACATATGCATTTTTATAGAAGAGTTCTAAAAACTTTTGACCCAGAAACACAAACAGTTTTATTGAGTAAAAAAGGTTCAAGAAGATTAGTAAGAGAATTAGAAACTCCAGATAGAGAATATACATTAGATGAATTAGAAGAAAATAACGCTATTAATGGTTGTAATGTTAGAGCGTCTAATCATGAACTTTTTTAAAAAGTAAAATACTCTCTTAATTAATTCTTATAACTTTTACCAATAAGTAAGTCACTAGTCATCGGGACTGTTATCCAAACCTACCTCATAACTGTAGTTTACCCCTTACAGTCAATCATTTTTAACTGTAATTGAAAAATTTGCAAATTCTAGCAGTATAAAGTGTTATGAAGTATTTTAGGGGGTTTTAGAAGCTTTATTGTAAAGTTTTTGAAAGTATGTTTATAAAGAAAATGGGGTATAGAAATAGATATAATAGTTTTAGGAGGCAAAAAATGAAAAGAATATTATCAATTTTAGTTATGGTATTGTTAGTTTTAAATGCAGTACCAGCAGTATTAGCTGAAGAAGTTGATCCAGTAGCAGATGAAACTGTTGATGAAACAGCTGAAACTCCAGAAGATACTGAAGAAGATACAGAAGGTATTAATCCAGATCAACCAATTCTACATAGATTAGAGTTAGTTGGTGAGTGGGTTACTATGAAATTAACAAGCAAGGTGAGAAGAGCAGAATATAGATTACAGATAATTAATGAAAGGATGTCAGAGATGGAAAACATGGAAAGAAAGTATGCTAATGAATTAGCTAAAAGAGACAAATATGTAGAGAAAGCAAGAGCTAAATTTGAAAAGCATATGGGTGAAATTCAAGAAGACTTAGAAGATACAGATGCAGACCATGCTGAAGTTGTTTTAAGTGGACTTGCAAGAAGTACTGAAAGGTTAAGACTTAAATTAGAGGCTAAACCTGAAAATGCAGGAATTGCAAGAGCTTTAGAAGTTCATGAAAGAAACCTTGAGAGGGTAAGAACAAGAGTTAGAGATATTGAAGAGGAAGAAGAGGAAGAAACTGATGATGACGATGATGAAACTGATGATGAGGAAGAACCTGAAGAAGAACCTGATGATGAAGAAGATGAATCTCAAGGTAATCAACAAGGTAATCAAGGAGGAGCTGAGTAATTCAGCTTTTTTTTATTTTTGTGAGGGAATGAAAAATGGTAGAAACAAAATCAACAAGGGAAGAATTTCAAGGAAAACTTACTAGTTTATTAGATAAATTAGAAGCTGACTTTGACAAACCATTAAAAGCTGAGTATCTTCATGTGGTAATGGAAGCTGAAGATATATATGGAACAGATTTTGTATTACCCTACATTATGAGATATTCTGCTCTAGCAGGTGAGAGAGACAGAGAAACAGGAGTATTTTTAGCTCAAAAGTTATGATGGGAGGAAAGAAACGATGAAAATAATTTTAAATTTTTTATTTATGTTTGTTTTAATGAGTTCTTTAGTAGCTGGTGCGACTATAACTGGTCAAGCTGGTACACAAGTACAATTAGAACAAAATAGTGATGGAGATTTAGTAGTAGTTCCTGAAAGAGCTGGAAGTGCTAATGAAGTTAGAACATCTTTACAAGAAAGACAGCAAGAGTTAACACAAGAGATGGCTGGTGAAAGTAAGGGTGAGAAGAAAACTTTGAAAAATCAAAATCAAGTTAGGTTAGCTGTTCATGCTTTACTGGCTATGGAAGATTTAGTTGGTGGAGCAGGTAAGCAAGTTTCTCAAATTGCTAAAGAATTTGAAAATTCTGTTCAAGCTACAATAAATGCTGAGAATAGGGTTAATGAAAGAAGTTCTTTTAGTAGAATGTTCTTTGGTGGAGATCATAAGGCTGCTGAAGATATTGAGGAACAAGTTAAGTCAAATAAGGTTAGAATTGCTCAATTGCAACAATTGAAAAGTCAATGTGATTGTGGTTCTGATGTTAAAAATATGTATCAAGAACAAGTTACATTAATGGAGCAAGAGCAAGCTAGGTTAGGAGATTTAGCTAGTGATGAAAAGGACAGTAAAGGATTCTTTGGATGGCTTTGGAAATAAAGCCTTTTTTTCTTTTTTTTAGTTCTCGTTTTAAGAATTAGTTGGTTTGATTAGAGAACGTTAGTTTTAAATAAAATAAATAGAATATTTACATTATGAAAATAAGAAAACTAACAAAAAAAGATTTTAAAGAAGTTTATAGTATTATGAAGAAGGAGTATATTAAAAAACCCTACAAGGAAAAGTGGAATTGGAATAGTACATTAAAATTATTAAATTATTATTTAAAATTAGGTTGGGGTTATGTAGCTATAATTAATAATAAAATTGTGGGTTTTACAATTATAAGAAAAGAACCCTCTCATAAAGGTATATGGCTTTTAGTTGAGGAAATAGCTGTTGACAGCAAATGTCATGGGCAGGGCATTGGAAGAAAATTAATGGAAAAAAATGAAGCTTATTGTAAAAAAAATAAAATAAGATTTATATTTTTAATGACAAATAAAAAGGCACCTGCATTTAAATTTTATGAGAAATTAGGTTATAAACATAGTAAAAATACAGTTTATTTTGAGAAAAGGTTGAGATAATTAAAAAGTAAAATACTCTAATAATTAATTCTAATAACTTTTACCTAGTATACATAGAAAGTAATCACAAGTCATCGGGACTGTTATCCAAAAATATTCTGATAGAAACTTTTAAATAGAAGTAAGATATTCTTACTTTATGCAAATAACAAAACTAAGCACTAAAGGACAAATTGTAATTCCTGAAGAGATTAGAGATAAGATAAAAGTAGGAACTCCTTTTGTTGTTACAAGAGAAGGAGATTTAATTATTTTAAAAAAAGTTGAAGGTTTAACTAAAGAAGAGATGAAAGAAATGAAAGAATTAGATAAGATTTGGAAAGATATTGATGAAGGAAAAGGTGTTGCATTGAGTGAAAAGGAATTTTTTAAGGAGATGGATACCTGGTAATAATGGTAAGAACTGTTATTAGGTCTCCTTTATTTATTAAACAAGTAAAGCATTTAGATAAGTTTCTAATTGAAAAAATAAAAAATCAAATCAGAAAAATATTAGAAAATCCATTTATAGGGAAACCATTGAGATATAAGCGAGGAGAAAGAGCTCTTTATATTCACCCTTTTAGATTAATTTATGCTGTGAGAGGAGAGGCTATAATCTTATTAAAATTTGACCATAGAAAAAGAGTTTATAGATAGAAACCTTTATAAAGGGAAAATTCTGATTTCTTACTACACATATGGAGGATATATAAATATGGCAAAAGAAAAACCACATGTAAATTTAGTATTTGTAGGTCATGTAGACCATGGTAAGAGTACTACAGTAGGAAGATTACTATTTGATTCTGGGGCTATTGATGAGCAAACTATGAGGAAATTGAAAGAGAAAGCTGAGGAATTAGGAAAAGGTGGTTTTGAATTTGCTTTTGTTATGGATAATTTAAAAGAAGAAAGAGAAAGAGGTATTACAATAGATTTAGCTTATAAAAAATTCTTGTCAGATAAGTTTGAATTCACTATAATTGATGCACCTGGACACAAAGATTTTATTAAAAACATGATTACAGGTAGTTCTCAAGCAGATGTAGCTTTTGTTGTTATGAGCGCTGCTGAAGGGGCTATGGCTCAAACTAAAGAGCATATATGGTTATGTAAAACTTTAGGTGTAGAGCAAATGGCTGTTATAATTAACAAAATGGATGCTGTTAATTATGATGAAGCTAAATTTAAATCTGCTAAAGAAGATGTTTCAAAAGTATTAGAGCAAGCTGGTTATAAATTAGATGTAACTCCTTTTATTGCTGCTTCAGCTTTACAAGGAGATAATATAGTAAATAAAAGTGATAAGATGGCTTGGTATACAGGTCCAACAGTAAGAGAGCAATTAGATTTATTTAAAGAACCTGAAAAACCAGTTGATTTACCTTTAAGATTACCATTACAAGATGTTTATAATATAACTGGTATTGGTATTGTTCCGGTTGGTAAAGTAGAAACTGGAGTAATGAAAGTTGGTGACAAAATAATTGTTGTTCCAGCAAGAGAAGGTAAAGGTATAGTTGGTGAATGTAAATCTATTGAAATGCATCACGAACAAGTTAAAGAAGCAATTCCTGGAGATAATATAGGATTCAATGTTCGTGGAATTGAGAAAAAAGATATAGCTAGAGGAGATGTATTAGGTCATCCTGATAATCCTCCAACTGTTGTAAAAGAATTTACTGCGCAGATAGTTGTATTAAATCATCCAACTGTTTTGACTGCTGGTTATACACCTGTATTCCATTGTCATACAGCACAAGTAGCTTGTAAGATTGAGAAAATTCTTAAGAAATTAGATCCTGCAAGTGGTGAAGTATTGGCTGAAAATCCTGACTTTATTAAGAATGGAGATGCAGCAATTATAAAAGTTGTTCCTGCAAAACCTATGGTTATTGAAAAAAATTCTGACATTCCAAAAATGTCTAGATTTGCTATCAGAGATGCTGGTTCAACAGTAGCTGCTGGGATGTGTATAGATTTAGTTAAGAAGGAGTAATTCTTTCTTTTTTTTATTATGGAATATGTAAAACCTAAAGTGGAAAAGAAAACTTCTGATTTACCTAGACTTAGTGTTGATGAGTTAGTAAGAAGAGTTAATGAATCTTTAAGTCCAAAACGAAGATATAATGCACCTATTGTTAGTTTGGAGAGAGTTAGATATGAAAGATAAAATTGTGTATGCAAGAGGTTGTTTTGAACTTTATCATTTATTTCCTAAGTTTCCTAAAGATGTTGAGTTAGATGATTATCATAGAATTGTAGCACATGCATTAGAGTGTGATAGATGTAAAGGAAGTTTGGTTTCTAGAGTAGAGAAGATGAGTAGAGTAGCACGTAGCAAACCTTTTGAAAAATTAAATCCTGAGGAGATTATTTGCTTATCAGACTATCGTGAAATAAAGAAACTTATAGGTTAGATAAAGCTTATAAAGGTATGATTTTCTTAAGATAATATGGCAAGAGCTCGAATAAACTTGGCTAGTATTGATATAGATAAGTTGGGTCAGATTTGTGATTCAATTAAAGAGATTTCTAAGAAAACTAAGGTTAAGATGAGTGGTCCAATTCCAATTCCTACTCGTAGGTTGAAATTGACAACTCGTAAAAGTCCCTGTGGTGATGGTAAGGCAAGTTGGGATAATTATGAGATGAGAGTTCATAAGAGGTTAATTGATTTGGGTGTGAATGATAGGGCTTTGAGATTGATTATGAGAGTTCCTATACCTGAGGGTGTTCAGATACAGATTGAGATGTTGGAATGATACCTGAAAATGGCAGTGAATATTATAAGGTGATTTCTAGGATGACTGTTCCTCCTAAAAAGGTTTCTGGATTAAAGAAAATTTTGATGGTTGCTGGTGTGGTTGTTTCAGCTAGTGGTTTAGTTAGTTGTGTAGCAGAAACTAGGAGTGTTGTAGCAAGAAAAACTGCTTTTTTTTATGATTATTTTGGGATGAGTTATAAATGAAATATTTTAAATTAGTTGATAAGTATCCAATTGTTTGTGTTGTGATTGCTGTTGTTTTTATGATTCTTTTGTTTAAGGTCATTGGTGTTCTTCAGAAA